>JAKEEV010000034.1 GCA_022616395.1 Planctomycetia bacterium
GGCCGAGCAGTTCCGCAAAATCGCCATCGCTTACAACAAGGCATCACCAGGGAAGCGTAAATCACTGACGGCCGAGGATCTCAAAGAGTTCCTGAAGAAGGACGGCGAATCAGACGCCTTGCTGATCTCGCCTCGAGACGGAAAACCGATCGTGATTGTTCCGGGGTTCTCACCGAACCTAGAGCCAAAGGATGACGAGCAGTCGATTGTCGCTTACGAACAGACGGGCGCGGACGGAAAACGGATGACAGTGGACATTCGCGGCACGGTTGTGCTGGTCACCGACGAAGAATTCGCCGAGATCAAGTTCGTCGGCGGTCACCAACCAGCCAGATAGCGTTCCCTGTTCGGGAGAGTGAACGGGGGTTCTGGGCAAGCGCAGCAATTGGAGCGAATCCGCGAACCTCGCTTGCTCTTGATTGCAATTCACACGAGGGCTATTCCGCCCAGCGCTCCACACGAGAAAATCGATGCTGCGCTGGGCGGTGGCGATAGTGGCGTGCTTTGGGGTTGCGCTTCCCTCTTCGGCTCAAGGGATCGAACCTCCACAGTCGCGAACCGCGCTGAACTGGACCGAACCCGCGGAGAACTGGCTCCCAATTCCTCCCGCCACCCCACACACACCAACGAGTTCCAATCCGCTCGCTGAGCGACTAGAACTTGTCCAGAAGGTTGAACTCCGCGGGCGAATCGAAGCCGACGCGGTGATAGTCTCTCAGTCCACCTCAAGTAAAGCGCTCATCGGCGACATTCAGAACGGCTACGGATTTCGGCGCGCGCGACTCGGCGCGCAAGGAACAGTCGGCACATCCTCCCGCTGGATCGCCGAGATTGACTTCGCCAACGGGTTATTCCGCGCGCGCGATCTGTTCGTGGGACTGACCGCGCTGCCGGGCGTCGACGAACTCAAGGTCGGTTTCTTTCGCGAACCGTTCAGCCTTGATGGTGCGACCAGTTCGCGGTTCATCACGTTCCTGGAACGTTCGCCCCTCAACGAACTCGATCCGGCGCGAAACTGGGGCGTTGCGGGGAACTGGTGGTCCGCGAGCCAGCGCGCACACTTCGCCATCGGCGCCTTCCGCGACGGAACGAACAACAGCGGATTTAGCGGAGGCGATGGCGGGAACTGGGCCGTGACGACTCGCCTGACCGGACTGCCGGTGTTCGTGGAGGAAGAAGGAACGTTTCGGCTGGTTCACATCGGAGGCGCGTTCTCGAACCGCAGACCATTCAACGGCGTTGTGCAATACGCGCCGGCCCCACAAACGAACATTCTGGACGTTTCCGACAGCCCCGCGTCGCCGTTTCTTCCCAGGATGAACATCCCAGCGAACTCCCAGCAACTCTACAACCTCCAGGCGGCCGCGGTGTTTGGTTCGCTGTCGTTCCAGGGGGAATGGTTCGGGACCGCCATTCAGCAGAAGGGCGCTGGAGTGGTTTTCTTGCACGGTTTCTACGTTGAAACGAGCTACTTTCTGACGGGCGAACACCGCGGATACGACAAGAAGGAAGCATCGTTCTCTCGCGTCTCGGTACGGCGGCCGCTGGTGCGAACGGCCGGCGAGCCGTCAACTGGCTTGGGCGCGATCGAACTTGCGCTGCGCTTCTCGGTGGCCGATTTCGCCTCGCCCAACTTGCCGCCACCGCCAACGAGCGGGCCATTCGCGCTTGCGCCAACGGGAGCCGTGCTGTACCAGCCGACGTTCGGCGTGAA
>JAKEEV010000289.1 GCA_022616395.1 Planctomycetia bacterium
CCCCCTCCCCTTCGAGAACCCCAGCTTTTCAAGGAGTTGGGGGCCATAACGGCCGCTTCTTGGCACCGCAAAGTGAGAAAACTCCACAAATCCTGGGAAAAACAAGGAGAGGAGAAAAGCAGGGGGGTGGGGGGAGGGGCGCTTCAACACCCCGAAACGAGAACTGCTGACCTCAGCCGCCACCCCTTGATACTACTGGTCAGGTCGCGGCTCGTTGATTCGCCGGAACTTCAAGCATCCCAACGAGCCGCGACCGCAAGGGAGCGGGGGAAATCCACTAGCGAGGAGTTTTCACTATGCCCTCAGTTCACGCCGCTCCGCTGCGAAGCGCGCGCGGTCGAGTCGGGTTCACACTCATTGAATTGCTTGTCGTGATTGCAATCATCTCGATTTTGATCGGGATGCTTCTGCCCGCTGTGCAAAAGGCGCGCGAGGCAGCCGCGCGCATCAGTTGCGCGAACAACCTGAAACAAATTGGTCTGGCGATGCACAACATGGAAAGTGCCCAGGAACGCATGCCTCCGTCCCGAACGTACATCATCAACCCCATTCCGCCGGGGGATCCGAATCCGTACCTGGTTCTCGAAGGCGGACCAACTTGGGCGGTGTTCATCCTCCCCTGGATCGAACAGGACAACCTCTATCGCCAGTGGAACATCAACGCCACGTACTACGAACAGCGACCAGCGGCTCGGATGTCGAACGTGAAGGGCTACTTCTGCCCCTCCAGACGAACCGACCGAGACGGCTTCAGTCTCTCCGGTGACATTCCAGCAATCCGGCCACCGAGCTATCTGCATGCTCCCGGCGGGCTGGCCGACTACGCGGTCGTCATCGACCCTCGCGGAATCGACGCTCCGGACCTCGTGAACCCCACACTGCACGGATCGTTCCGGTTGGACCAGGGATACCGGTTGATGGACTTCAGCGACGGCACAAGCAACACGCTACTCGTCGGCGAGAAGCACGTCGCGAAGGGCCGATATGGGCACGGATGGACGGACTGCTCGACGTACAACGGGAATTACGGATCGTGTTCCACACGCGCGGCCTCGCGACTCTTCTCGCTGACAACCAACCCGAACGACACGGGCTGGAAGTTCGGTAGCTCGCACACCGGCGTGGTGCTGTTCTGCTTCGCGGATGGCTCGGTGCGCGCGCTCCCCGACTCCATCAACTCCGGCACGCTGGAGTTGCTCGGTACGCGAGACGATGGCATGGTGATTCCGTCCTACTGATCGAGTATCTGAAAGTAGTAGAAGGTCTCCGTGTGCCATGCTTCATAGTAGTCATCACGCTCCGCGTGATGTCGCGAGCGCAAGCCAGCGAAGAGCGAAGAGAAACCCCGCCGCTCCGCGTGATGTGTGTTTCTCCCTACCGCTTCGCGTCGGCATCACGCGGAGCGTGATGACTACTCTGAAGAACGGCACACGGAGACCTTCTACTACTTTCAAGACTCTGAGCGAGAGACGATGGACCCACTGGAAGCATTCGATCTGCTCGACCTGCGGGTCGAGCAGATTGTGCGCGCGGAACCAAACGAAGGCGCTCGTAAGCCCGCCTACAAGCTGTGGATTGACTTCAGCCCGCTCGGAGTGAAGCAATCCAGCGCTCAGCTCGTGGCACTCTACACGCCCGAAACGCTCATCGGCCGGCTGGTTGTCGCGGCAATGAATCTCGGCACGCGCAAGATAAACGGCTTCGCCTCGGAAGTGCTTGTGTTGGGCTTACCAGACGCGGAGGGGAACGTCGTGTTGCTCGCGCCCGAACGCGATGTGCCGCTGGGCGGAAGAGTGTATTAAATCCATTTCACCACAAAGAGGGTCCCCGCGCAGCGGGGGACCCTCTTTGTGGTGAAATGCCTTTCTGTCTTCACTTCTTCGCCTCTTGCGGGCGGGCGAGCATCACGATTAGCCGTTCGACTTGTACACGTTCGGGCAGCGCGTTTCCGCCCTTCAGCCCGAAGTTAATCTCCACCAACCAGTCGGTGAGCTTCATCAGTCGGTGACGGCCGATGTACTTGAGTTGCTTCTCGGTGCCGAGGCGAATCTTGTCCCACTTCGGCACGTTGGCGGCGTCCATCGCGGGTCCGAGAGTCATTCCATCCACAACGCACAGCCGCGCGATGTTCGCGAGTTTGCGCAACTGAGCCGTGAGCGGTCCCATGATTGCCATCGGGTCTTCGCCCTCCGCGAAGAGTTCTTCGAGAATGCTCAGAGCCGCGGCCGGTTTGCCTTCGCCGATTGCATCCAGAATGCGGAACACGTCTGCGGCCTTGCTGCGCCCAACGAGCTTATCGACATCTTCGACCGCGATCTCTGACTTGGCACCAACCGCGACCGCGAGTTTCCCCAGTTCCTGATCGAGTAGTCCCATCGCGGGGCCAACCAGTTCGAGCAAAAGTTCTGCCGCGTCGGAGGAGAGTTTCTTCTTGTGAGCGTTCTTCGCCCAACTGATGCACCACGGCTTCAAGTCGTGCAGTTTGTAAGGGGGGGTTGACTTGCACGCGATCTTGGCCGTGTCTGGCAGCGATTTGGCAAGCTTGGTCGTTTCGGGGAAGGTCTTCACGTCGAGAACGAGTACGCCGATGTCGCTCGGCTTGGCAACGTAGCCTTCCAGGTCTTGCCGATGGTTCGTCACGAACGGATCGGCGTTCTCAATGATGACAATTCGGCACGCTGAGAGGAAAGAAACTGTATCGAGTTCGTTGCGAATGGTGGAGAAGTCGAGTTTGTCTCCCTGGAACACCGACACCGCGAACTCCGGGTCTTCTCCGCCGAGCGCAAGCGAAATGATCCGCTCGCGTGCGTGTCGCTTGAGGAAGTCCTCATCACCGATAAGCGCATAGACCGGCTGGCGCTTGGGAGTTTTCGCCTCGATAAACGCAAGAGCTTCCATGACAGGCCCGCCGCGTTATGTGTTTGCTCTCTTCCGATATTCATCCACCAAAACGCGAGGCGCGCCTATGTCAATCACATGAACTTCCCCGGTCCACTCGCGTGAGGTGGGGTTGAGGAACCCGCGTTTGGGGGCAACGAACGTCGCTGTGTGCGTGGCCCTCACGCACGGACCAAGCGGTTCGCCGGTGTCGCAATCGAGACCAGAGGGAATATCAACCGCGAGGATGGGCTTGCCGGAGTTATTCACGATTTCGGTCAGCCAGTCGTAGGGAGGTCCGAGCGGCTTCGACAATCCTGTTCCGAAAAGAGCGTCGACCACCCATTCCGCCCGCGCGTAGTGCCGCAGGAAGAGGTCGCGGTGTGATTGCTCGAAGTAGTCAGGACGATACTGCACGAACTCAATGCCGCAGGCAAACAGAAGGTCAAAGTTGATGTCGGCGTCGCCTGCTTGTCGGTTGTGTTTCGCAATGACGTGTACGCTTACCGGCCAGCCGTGGTTATCCAAATGGCGCGCGATGACGAAACCATCTCCTCCGTTGTTGCCGGGGCCGCACAGAATCACGACCGGTCTGCGCTCTGGGTTTAGTCGCATCACGAGTTCCGCGCATCCGCGGCCAGCGTTCTCCATCAGCACCACGCCCGGCACGCCGAAGCCTTCAATCGCTCGGCGATCCAGTTCGCGGACTTCGTCGCGCGTAAGTGTGAACATGGTCGCTCCTTTGACCCACCCCCCACCCCCCTCCCTGCAGGGAGGGGGAGAGAAACCAAGAGCGTTCGGAGTCTTCCCTTTTTTCAGAAAGCGTTGACCCTTCTGACTCCCCCTCCCTGCAGGGAGGGGGTTGGGGGGTGGGTTTCTTACCTCCGAATCCTCAACCCCTGCCCCTGGATCGTCGATTCGATTTCCTCGCGCGTCAGCCAGGGGAGGTCGCCGGGGATCGAGTGTTTCAGCGCGCCCATTGCAGCGCCATAATCGAGTCCCTTCTTCAAGTCGTTGTCCAACAGGCCGTGAATCAAGCCCGCGGCCAGCGCATCGCCCGCGCCGAGTCGGTCCACGATTTCCACTTCGTACCACGCGGATTCATACGTCTGCCCGGCGGAATAGCCGACCGCGGCGAAACGGTTTCGCCACACCAGTGTTGCTTCGCGTCTCGTGCCGGCGATGGTCTTCACGCCGAACTTCTCTTCAAGTCCCTCCGCGACTTCGGTGAAGTCTTCACCGGTGATGCCGAAGAGAAATTCCGCGTCCGCTTCGCTGGCGATGAGCAGATCGCACATCGGAAGCAAGAGACTCATCACCTGGGCAGCGCGTTCGCGTGTCCAGAGCTTCGAGCGGTAATTCAAGTCCATGCACACCTTCACTCCGGCTTCGCGAGCCGCGTGCATCGCTTCATCCACCACTTCCGCCGCGCCGGGACTGAGCGCCGCGGTGATACCAGAGACGTGGAACCACTTCGCGCTGGTGAAGATCGTAGACCAGTCGAACATTCCACGCTGAACGCGAGAGATGGAGGAATCCTTGCGGTCATAGAGAATTGAACTGGCACGCGGAGACGCGCCGAACTCCAGGAAGTACACACCGCAGCGGCCATCCTCCGCGAACTGCACGAACTGATCGCTCACTCCGATTTCGCGCACGCGATTGGTCACGAGCTTACCGAGCGGGTTATCGGGCAATCGAGACACCCACGCCGCGGATCGACCCAGTCGAACCAACCCCGCGGCCGTGTTCAACTCCGCGCCGCCGATTTCCACATCGAGCGTGCGAGTCTGTTCCAGCCGCTGAAAGTTCGGCGGAGCTAGCCGGACCATCACTTCCCCGAACGCGATGATGTCGTGTGGCATAAGAGAAGAAGAGTTTGGACAGGATAACAGGATGGACCAAGATTCAATCATCAATCGTGTTTATCCTGTTATCCTGTCGAAATTGCCTTCGTCACGCGGACGATCTCAACGTACTGCTTCGCCAGGTGCGTGATGCGGGCAAAATCACCGCTCGCGACGGCTTTCGGTTCCACGAGTTGCCCGCCGACGCCCAAACACACGGCACCGGCTTTGAGGAACTCCGACGCGGTTGAGAGATCGACTCCTCCGGTCGGCATGAGCTTCACTTGTGGAAGCGGTCCGCGCAGAGCCTTGAAGAACGCCGGCCCGAGCACGTCTGCCGGGAACACTTTTACGATATCAGCTCCGGCTTCCCACGCGCTGAGAACTTCCGTGGGCGTGAAGGCGCCGGGCATCACGAGCTTGTCGTAGCGCCGACACAACTTGATGACTTCGAGGTTGATTGTTGGGGCGACGATGAACTCCGCGCCGGCCAGAATCGCGGATCGTGCGGTTTCCGGGTCAAGGACAGTCCCGGCACCAAGTAGCACACGGTCGCCAATTTCCCGCTTCGCCTGACGAATGACTTCCAGAGCATTCGGCACGGTGAAAGTGACTTCCGCGACCGTCACTCCGCCCGCGGCGAGTGCCTTGACGACTTCGACGAGCGGGCCGGGATCGGAAAACCGCACGATGGCGACGATTCCGCAATCCAAGACGCGCTGAAGATGCTGTTCGCGGCTCATGCTGCGGATTGTCCGCCCCCGGCACGCGATTGGCAACGGAAGTCGGTCAAAGTAGTAGGCATTCGCAGGGTGCCGTTGCCTTTGAAGAAGAACAGCAGACAAAATCCACGGCACACGGCGTGTGCCTACTACTTTCAAATGATACACTCTCCCCAATCGTCCGCACTTCCGCCACGGAACTACGCCATGCGCCGCCGCCCGTTCCCCGTGTTCGTTCTTGGCACCGGTCTTGCGATTGTACTGCTCGTGGTGCTTCGACCGGCATTCGCGCAGCCGCAACAGCCGGCCGCGCCATCAGCGGACGACGCCAGCAAGTTCCCCAAAGTGCGACTCCAGCCGGTGGAGGGACCGAGCCGCGAGGGCAAACTGAAGCTCTCCGCGATCACCGTGAAAACCGACTTCGGTGTCGCGACCATCGGTATCGACCACGTGAACCGAATGGTTTTCCAGAAGGATCTGGAGGGGAAGCCGAACGACACCGTCTTCTTGACGGACAAGACCGAGGTTCGCGGGGAAGTGATGGTCGAGCAGTTCACGGGCGAGTTCGACAGCGGCGAGGCCACCTGGAAGAAGGCCGATGTTCGCGAGATCAAAGTAATGCGCGATCAGTCGCTGTCACTGATGGCAATCCTGCTGGGGTTACTCACGCTCACCGCGATGGAGATCATCCTCGGCATCGATAACATCATCTTCCTGGCCGTCATCGCGGGGAAGTTGCCGAAGGAACAGCAGCCGAAGGCCCGCAAGATCGGGCTATTGGCCGCGCTCGGTACGCGATTGGTGCTGCTCGGTTCGCTCTTCCTGCTCTTGGGACTGACAGCCCCGCTGTTCACCCTGCCGACCTTCGGATTCCTCACCAACCTGGAAGCACGCGAAGTGTCGTGGCGGGATCTAATCCTGCTCTCCGGCGGGCTGTTTTTGATCGGCAAGAGTACCTTCGAGATTCACGAGAAGCTTGAACACGCGCGGAAGACGCACGCCGGTGAGGAGTCAGGGACACCCGTGAAGCCCGTGAGCTTCGGGTGGACCATCGTCACCATCGCCGTGATTGACATTGTCTTCTCGCTCGACTCGGTCATCACGGCCATCGGCATGGTTGAGCAGTTGTGGGTGATGATAACAGCGGTGATTATCGCGATGATCGTGATGCTGTACTTCGCCGGGCCGATTGCGGAGTTCGTGGACCGACACCCGACGATCAAGGTGCTGGCTCTGGCATTCCTGATTCTGATTGGCGTGATGCTAGTCGCGGAAGGACTGGGCCAGCACATCGACAAGGGCTACATCTACGCGGCGATGGCGTTCTCGCTGGTGGTGGAAATGATCAACATGAAGCTTCGCGGACCGAAGAAGCCGAAGGACGCGAAACCAGCAGTCGCGGCGAAACCGGCGTGAGATTTGGTAGGTGCCGCGAGCCGAGCGGCCCGGCTGTTCATAGTAGTCATCACGCGGAGCGTAATGTCGCGAGCACAGCCAGCAAAGAGAAATACACATCACGCGGAGCGTGATGACTACTATGAAAACCGCCTCGGCAAGGCAGGCCTACTTCACTTCACCGTCACTTCGGTCGGGATAAGGTGGTTAATCATGTAGGAGCGGCGGTCGGGGTCGCGTTTGTCGGGTTGCGTGTTGCCCTTGTCGTCAATGCAGCGCGCGAGCAGTTTCGCTGGCCCTTTCGCGGCGGGAGTCCAGACGAGCGACCACGTTCGCCAGCCGAAATCTTGTTTCTCGTCGCGAATCGCGGCACCGATCCACGACTTTCCGCCGTCGGGGCTGAATTCCACCTTCGCGACCCGATTCTCTCCCGCCCACGCCTTCCCGGACACGATGATTCCCTTCCCCGCGTCCACCGCGTCGCCCGTTGCCAGGCTGATGATGAGCGCCTTGGGCTGAATCGCGGTGACTGGCGCAAGTTGCGGCAGTCCGGCCGCGTCGCGAATCCAGATGGAGTAATCGAACGTCTGCCAGAAGCTGTTGTGTGGGCGGTCGAGCACGACGATTCGCGTCAGCCACTTCACCGCCGCCATGCCGTACCAGCCGCCGACAATCGCTCGCAACGGAGCGCCATGAGCCGCAGTGAGCGCCTCGTCGTTCATGTTCCACACAATAAGCGTTTCGTCCTTCTTCGCCTTCGCCAGCGGAATGCCGCGGTCGAAGTTGATCGCGCCGGGCGTGGCCGGATCAGCAATCGTGCCTTTGTCCGCGCCGAGGAGCACCACATCCACGGCACCGGCTTTCACCTTCGCGCGTTCGAGGATCGCTCCGAGCCGAACCCCGGTCCACTTCGCGATGCCGACCGCGCCGTGGCCCCATTGCAAGCCCTTCACCTGCGGCACGAGGAACACCCGACCGTTCCCGGCACACTCCAGCACAATCTCGCGGGTCACCGTTTCCATCTTCTTGAGGTCGTCGAGTGTCAGTTCCAGTTTGTTCTCGACGTGCCCTTCAACGGTGAGTTTGAAAGTTTTCAGATCGACACTCGGCACCGCGAAGTGACTCCGCACGTAGAACTTCTCAGTGCCGCCTTTGAGAAGGTCGCCGAGTGGCGTTTCGAGGTTCCGCGGCTCCTGCATTCGAACAATGAGGCTATCCGCCGCGACCGCGCTCGCAAACAACGGCACCGCAGCCGCAGCCAGCGGCGCAGCGCAGAGCAGTTCCCGACGGGAGAGGGTCATCGGAAATCTCCAGTAAGAGTTCACCACAAAGGCACAAAGGACACAAAGAAGAGACAGACAAGGAAGGGCAGGTTTTAAACCACTGTTCTCTTTTGGTTTTCTTTGTGTCCTTTGTGCCTTTGTCAGTAGTTCCCAAATTTTGGGGTTGGGTTTGGGTGAGTTTGATACCCCCCTACCACCCCCCCTTTGTTGTCCTTTTCGTTTTTTGCAGGAATTTTCGGCATTTTGTTACTTTGCGGTGCAAAGTGGTGGCCTTTATGATGCGTTTTTGCCAGGATTTCCAGGCTTTGGCCAGGGTCAGGTGTGGCCCTTATCGCTCAATCCCTGAAAATCCCCGGCTGCTGGCTGCTCGACATTCCTGCATCCGCAAGAGTGATGTGTGCGTCCGTTCACTCATATTCTGCGCTATTACTGAACAAATGTCAAATACCACAGAAACTTGGCAACTACTGTCGGTGGTTAATCCTCCGTCTTCTCTTCACCACCCCAGACCCTTTGTGGTGGTCTTCACGCGCGTCATCTTATCGTTGGCGCAGATGTAGAGCACGGTGCCGTCGTCGCCCCAGCCGCAGTTGGCGTTCTTGTCGCCAATCACGATCTTGCCAAGATACGTGAAGTCCGGAGCGAAGACGAACACACCGTCGGGACCGGTGGCGAAGATGTTGCCCTTCGCGTCCACCTTCAGGCCGTCCGGCAGACCGGGTTTCTTCGCCTTCACTTCGGCGGTCGCGTCATGAATGACCTTCCCCTTGCCGAGCTTGCCGTCGGCGTTGATCGGGAACGCCATCCAGATCGCTTTATCCGGGTCGGAGTTGGCAACGTAGAGTGTCTTTTCGTCTGGAGACAGGCCGATCCCGTTGGGCCGCGTCATTTCCTTCGTGAGCAGCGTCAGTTCGCCTTTCGGGTTCAGGCGGTAGACACCTTGGAAGTCGAGTTCCTTCTTGGGGTCGTCCATGAGCTTCGGCAAGCCGTAGGGCGGATCGGTGAAGTACAGATCGCCGTTTTTGGCGAAGACCAGATCGTTGGGGCTGTTGAGTCGCTTACCCATGTACTTGTCCACGAGCGTCTCAAACGACTTGCCGTCCTTCGCGAGTCGAGCCACGCGGCGGTCGCCGTGTTGACAGAGAATAAGTCGGCCGTCCTTGTCGAACGCGAGGCCATTCGCTCCCGGTTCGATGCCCGTAAACGGCTCCTTGCCGGTGTAGCCGCTGGGCTTGAGGAAGTCGTTCACGCCGTCTTTCGCGGACCATCGCACGACGCGATTGTTCGGAATATCGGTGAAGAGTAACGCCTTGCCCTTCTTGTCCCACACTGGGCCTTCGGTCCACTTGAAGCCGCCCGCGAGCACTTCGATCTTCGCGTCTTTGGGAATGAGTGCGTCGAGTTTGGGGTCTTTGCGGTCGATGGAGCCGAGGGTCGCGGGGAGCTTGGGATCTTGAGCGGCGAGCGGGGAACTTCCATTCCCCGACAGGCCAAGCGCAAGCGCGACCACAACAAGCGTTAGAAGGAGAGCGCGAAACATGGTGAGAGTTCTCCGATAGCGGGTGAATACGGGGAGTGAAGGTGATTCAGGCGAGAGAAGCCCGCACGGCTGACATGGTATCCGCTGTTTTGGGCCAAACAAGCGGTTAGAAGAATCCGCGTGCCAGCCGGAACCAATCTGGGTAAGATCGCTACACTTCCTCACGCTCTCTGGCGTCCGGTTACGAAAGGGTTTCTGTCGTGGCGACCGAAGAAGCTGCCAACTCGGCTACCAATCCCACCCCCGCACCAACCGGTCACCCAACCGGCTTCTGGTTCTTCTTCTGGGGCGAATTTGCCGAACGGTGTTCGTACTACGGAATGCGAGCCATCCTCGCCCTGTACATGATTGATCGGCTCGGGGTGAGTGAGGGGAACGCCGGTACCTTCATATCGCTGTTCATCGCGGCCTGCTACTTCTTCCCGCTCATCGGCGGATACATCGCCGACAACTTCCTGGGGAAATACTGGACCATTGTCCTGTTCGCCATCCCCTACGTGATCGCTCAGTTCATGGTCGGGATTGAGAACAAATACGTCGTCTTCGGTACACTCGTACTCTTGGCGATGGGTTCGGGTGTCATCAAGCCGAACATCTCCACCCTGATGGGCATCACCTACGACCAGCAGCGGCCCGGTCAGGAGCAGTTGCGAACAAACGCCTTCAGTTGGTTCTACATGTCGATCAACATCGGGGCGGCTCTGTCTCAGTTCAGCATGCCCTGGATTCGCAACGAGTACGGATACCAGATCGCGTTCCTCTTCCCGGCCGGTCTGATGGCCCTGGCACTGACCATCTTTGCTGCTGGCAAACGGTTTTATGGGAAGGAAACCATTGAACGGAAGGTGGTTGGCGATCCAGAGACACAACTGGCCGATGGCACGACGATTACCGGAATCCCGGTGAAGTACAAGGTGGTAACCCCCGAGGAGAAAGCCGCGGACCGGGCACTCAAGTGGCTGATCCTCTCCCGCATCGGAGCGCTGTTCCTGACCGTCATGTTCTTCTGGGCCATCTTCGATCAAGCGGCGAGCACCTGGATCTTCTTCGCCAACACCTACATGGACACGACGATCTTCGGCATCAACGCACCCGCCGACGCGATCCAGGCGTTCAACCCGGTGTTTATCGTCATTCTCGTTCCGATCAGCGTCTGGTTGTTCAAGACGCTGGCCGAGAAGGGGCACGAGGTGAAGGCCACGCAGAAGATGACGATCGGGTTCGTCCTGACCGGGCTGAGCATGGTCATCATGAGCCTGGCTGGGTTCCTGGCAGGTGAGAAGCAAGACGCCGTGAAATTCGTCGCCCCCGAGGGCACGCTGATTCTCCCGAAGTTGAAGGACGCCGAGTTGGAGAACGTTTCGGGCGCAACGACAATCAGAGCTGCGGATGTACAAATCACGGCGACCGACTTCGAGTACGATAAGCCGAAAGAGAAGTTGTCGTTTGCCAACGGCAAGATCGTCCTCAAGGATGGAACGGAACTCGTCGTGGTGAACGGGCACCTTTCTCCCTCTGGGCTACCAAGCCCGGACACGTTAAAGAGTGGCGGGGTGTTGGAACCGCTTCTCAAGTCGGGCGAAGACCTCGCGAAGGTGAAGCCCGACCCCGGTAAAGTCACGTTGCAAACAACCGGTTGGGTGGAGCCTGCCAAACGCGTGACGGTGTGGTGGCAAGTGCTCGCGTATCTGATTATCACCGTCGCGGAGGTTCTGATCTCGGTAACCGGCTTGGAACTGGCGTTCGTCGCGGCCCCGCAGTCGATGAAAAGCTTCGTAACGGCTGTCTGGCTGGCGGTGGTGGCTATCGCCAATCTCGTGATCAACGCTCCGATCACACAGTTGTACCCGATCATGGCGCCGGGCATCTACTTCGCCATGCTCGCCGGGGCGATGGTGGTGGTGGTCATCATCTTCCAGCCGATTGCCTTGCGGTTCAATCGGGCGATGGAAACCGCGAAGGCAGCCGAAGCCGAAGCGAAGGCACGCGAGGAAGGGACCGAGGCGGTGTAGAATTCAGAGGACAGAGGACAGATCAGTGATCAGTAATCAGTAATCCGAAACAAGCAGAATGACTGTCCGCTGATGACTGATTACTGATTACTGATTACTGTCTTCTGTTCTCTGCCTAATAGCGCGGAACGGAGGCATCGACCGTCAGCGACCAGCGGTCGATGCCTCCGGCCAGTGACATCGCTTCAAGGCCGGCGCGGCGAAGGATTGCCGCTCCGCTCAGACTGCGAACGCCGTGATGGCAATACACCACCACGGTCGCATCGGCTGGTTCGATCTCTTCAATTCGCGACGCCAACTCACCAAGCGGAATCAGCACACTACCCGGTAGCGCGCAGTACGCGTGCTCATCCGGCTCGCGCACATCAAGAAGCAACACCGGTTGCCCCGCGTCGAGCATCTGTTTGAGGTCGCGAGGTTGGATTTGGGGGATCATGCGTTCTCCAGGCGA
>JAKEEV010000290.1 GCA_022616395.1 Planctomycetia bacterium
CAGCGGTTCGCGTTCCTGCTTCGCGTGCTCTCGGAACCGGATTACGATCTCACGGTGTCCACGGACCGCTTCACCATCACACCCGGCAAGCCAACGATGATTCCGGTCAAGGTGAACCGCGTCCGCGGATTCACGAAGCCGGTGGAAGTCACCTTGGAAGGCTCAGGATCGCCCGCGGGCGTGAAGGTCGAAGTGACCATGCCTGCGAAGCCCGACCCGAACACGATCACACTCTCGCTGACCGCGGAGAAACCCGCGCGCGGTTCGTTCCGGCTCGTGGGTAAGGTGAAGGGCGAGCCGAAACTGACACGCATCGCCCGCGCGCCGCTCTCGGAGTTTGGCGAAGACACAGCGGACCTCTGGCTGACAATCGCAGAAGCGGCGAAGAAGTGAGCGCTTTCAACGAACCGCTCGCTTGGCAGTAGTATCAAGGGGTGGCGGCTGAGGTCAGCAGTTCTCGTTTCGGGGTGTTGAAGCGCCCCTCCCCCCGCCACCCCCCTGCTTTTCTCCTCTCCTTGGTTTTCCCAGGATTTGTGGGTTTTTCTCACTTTGCGGTGCAAAGAGGTGGCGGTTATGGCCCCCAACTCCTTGAAAAGCTGGGGTTCTCGAAGGGGAGGGGGTGGCCTTTATGGTTTCTCCTGGCCTGGCAGTTCGGTTGTCAAAGATCGCTCCCAACCCATTCCCCAATCTACACTTAAAGTGAACATCTGTCTATGCCAGTTGCCATCCTCTGTTTGCGTGTTTTCGCGGTCCTCGCCTGGCTCACCTGGCGTGGGGTGCAGGGTAGCGCTTCTGTGGAGTCCTGGCCTGCGACCTCGTCCAACCGTGGGAAGTTGGCTGAGGTGGGCTGAAAACACCATGCCATGCCCCCTGTCCCAACTTGATACTGGCAAGAGAGCGGTTCGCCAAAATCAAGCACCCGCTTTGGTGTTGGTGAACCGCGACCGTCAGGAGCGGGTGGTTCCCACCATCAACGCGCCGAGCAACTTCTCTCTTGGCCTTGTGTCGATTGCCCAAGTCCTCTATGAGCGTGTAACGCACGGATAAAAGGCGAAGGATCGCCATGCGCGCTGACGTGGCCACACAACCCGATTCGCGCCTTGCGCGTCTGGTCGTTGCCCTCGTGGGGTGGGTGACGCGCCACCCCCGCGCCGTGCTTTTCGTCGCGCTGGCACTCACACTCACCGCCATTCAGTTTGCTTACGCCAAACTCGAATACCACACTCAACGCAATGACCTTCTGAGCGCTGACAAGCCCTGTCAGCAGCGCTGGCAGCGGCACCTCGACACGTTCGGCGATGATGATGACATGGTGGTTGTGGCCGAAGGCACGGATCGTGAGCAGATGAAGTGCGCGCTCGACGCGGTCGCGGGTGAAGTGAAGAAACGCCCCGATCAGTTCGACCGCTGCTTCCACAAAGTGGACTTGCGCGGGATTTCCGATCGCGCGATTCTTTATCTTCCGCCGGAACAGATTGAAGCTCTTCGCGCTCGCGTGGAGCGCATGGAACCGCTGTTCGGTTCGCTCGGCCCGCTCGCGTGGCGAATGCTCACGGTGCAATCGCTCCTGTCGAATGGCGCGAGCGCTCTGGAGAAGCGCGCGGAGGGGCGCGAACTTTCTCCCGCCGACCGCGATCTGCTCGCCCAACTCCCCGCGGTCGCTTCTTCGGCCGCCAACACACTCCGCGACCCAAACGCGTATCGCAATCCGTGGGAGTTGACCTCCCAGGCGAACCCCGGCCGCGAGGCCGGTGGGTTCAGCGCCTCACAACCCACCGGTCTCGCGGTCGGGGTTCGCCAGGAATCGCTCACCGAACCGCAATACTTCTTCACGCCCGACGGCTCGCTCGCGATGCTCACCTGTCGCCCGAAGAAGGCCGCGAAGTCATTCACACCGGCGAAGGAAGCGAACGAGACGATGCGGGCGATTCTCGCCGATGTTGGCCCGCGCTTCCCCGGCGTGAAGCTTGGCCTCACCGGTTTGCCGGTTCTCGAAACCGACGAGATGGCTCTCTCCGATGTCGATTCCACTCGCGCGTCGTGGTTGGCTCTGATTGGTGTCGCGGGGCTGTATTTCGTGGTGTATCGCGGATTCCGCTATCCGCTCTTAACGGTCAGCACGCTGGTTGTCGGGACGGTCTGGGCTTTGGGTTGGGCGACTCTCACCGTTGGGCATCTGAACATTCTCTCCGCGACGTTCGCTGTCATGCTCATCGGTCTGGGCGATTACGGCGTGCTGTGGGTGGCTCGTTATGACGAAGCCCGGAAGCTCGGTCACGATACATCCGAAGCGATGAAGCTCACAGCGGCTCACGCGGGGCCGAGCGTGCTCACCGCGGCACTCACGACCTCTCTGGCGTTCTTCGCAACGACTCTGGCCGACTTCAAGGCGGTGGCCGAACTCGGCTGGATCGCGGGCTGTGGAGTGCTGTTCTGCGCTGTCGCGTGTCTGACGGTGCTTCCGGCCGCGATGATCGTGATTGAACGCAGGCGAGCGGAACGAAGGCGAGCGGGGGGCGTAAGCCCCCTGATGGTTCCGAGTGCGTGCGCGAAGGAAGAGATCATCAGGCGGCTTACGCCCCCCGCTCGCCAAGAAGTGATTCCCTTCCCCTCAGCGTGGCTACCGGGTCTGGCTGCTCGTCCTCGAATCGTGCTGATCGTCGGCGCGATGTTGCTTCTGGCGTGCGGAGCGTTCGCGTGGCGACTGACTTACGATCACAATCTTCTCAATCTGCAAGCACGCGGGCTGGACTCGGTGGCCTGGGAACGCAAGCTCATTGACCGAGCCGCGGGCGCGACGTGGGACGCAATGAGCACCGCGCGTTCGCGTGAAGAGGCTCTGAAACTGAGGTCGAAGTACGAATCGTTGCCGGAAGTGGGGAAGGTGGTCGAAGTCGCGTCTCTTGTGCCCGCCGATCAGGAACGAAAGCTCCCCGCGGTCGCTGCGATTCACAGGAAGTTGGCGGAACTTCCCCCGAAGGAGAAGTTGCCCATTCCAAATGGTTCGGACCCGGCCGCGGTTCAACGACTCGCGACGAAGGTCGCGCTTCTGGCGAGCAGTGACACCGCGTTGTCACACGCTGCAAGCGATCTGGCTTTCGCGGTGGAGCAGTGCCCGGTCGCAGCCGAGCGACTGAAGCACTACGACCGGCGGCTTGCTTCTGATCTTGCGAGCGAACTGCACAAGCTGAAAGCCGTATCGCGACCCGCGCCGATCACGCTGGCAGATGTGCCGCCAGAGTTACGCGAGCGTTATGTCGGTGTGAATGGCGAGTTTCTTGTGAGGGCGTTCGCGAAAGAAAGCCTGTGGGACTACGAGGCGCTTCAGACATTCACCACTGCCGCACAAACCGCCGACCCGGAGGCTTCCGGCAAGTCGTTCCGCACTCTGGAAGGCTTGCGGCAGATGAAACGCGGGTTCGAGTGGGCTGGGCTTTATGCACTCGGGGCGATTGTGCTTGTCTTGCTCCTCGACTTCCGCCGCGTGAGCGGATTGCTTCTCGGTTTGTTCCCGCTGGCGGTGGGTGTGACTCTCACGCTTGGGCTGATGGGTCTGTGTGGCGTCTCGCTGAACCCGGCGAACATGATCGCGCTTCCGCTGATCGTCGGGGTCGGGATGGATAACGCGGTGCATGTGCTCCATGATTACCGTTCCCGCGAACGTTCTCGCGCATACCGACTCGGTTCTGCAACCGGCCGCGGAGTGCTGGTCGCGGGCTTAACGACGGTGTTGGGTTTTGGCACGTTGCTCACGGCTCGTCATGCGGGGATGGCAAGCCTCGGCCTGGCTCTGACGCTCGGCGTGACGTGTTGCATGTTCGCGGCTCTGGTGCTTCTGCCAGCTCTGTTGCACCTCCGCGACCGCCGACGCCTGAAGCGAAGCGAAGTCGCCATGCCCGCCGTGTTGCCCTTCGAGCGCAAAGCCGCGTGACCTTGTCCACGTCTTCCCCTTGTTCGGCGCTTCTCGTAAATTGACCGGTGAAAAACCCGCGGTGCAGACACCGGCACATGTCCGCGAAGTCGCTACCGAACCTGGAGACGTTCGCCGAGGCCGCCGAGCGAGGCAGCTTCACCGCCGCAGCGCATCAACTCGGAATCACGCAAGCGGCAGTGAGTCAGCGGATTCAACAACTCGAAACCGTGATCGGCACTCCTCTGTTCCGGAGGCACGCCGGACGAGTAACGCTCACTGACGCTGGCCGAAGACTCCACGACTATGCTCGCCGCATTCTCGACCTCACGGCGGAAGCGGTGGAAGCGATCACCGGCATCCGCGACGAGGTTGGAGGTGAACTTCTTGTCGCCGCGAGTTCCGTGCCCGGTCAGCATCTCCTTCCGCCCGTTCTGGCCGCGTTTCACAACCAGTTCCCAGCCGTGCATGTCCGGGTGTCGGTATCAGACACGGAAGCTGTCGTGCGTGAACTTGAACAGGGGCACGCGCATCTCGGCTTCGTTGGTGGGCAAGGCGGGAGTTCCAACCTGGAGTATCGCCGATTCGCCAGCGATGAACTCGTTCTGGTCATTCCCCGCAACCATCCGTGGAAACGGAAGAAGCGGGTCAGTGTGGCTGAGTTCCTCACCTTGCCACTGATCCAGCGGGAACGCGGCTCCGGCTCGCGGAGTTGCCTGGAGCGGTCTCTGGAGCGGCTCCGCGTCGCACCGACAAGTCTCAACGTCGTTCTTGAACTCGGCAGTTGCGAGGCGGTCAAGGAAGCAGTCTTCCAGCGCGTCGGAGTGGCCGTCCTTTCCCGTCGGGCCGTGGAGAACGAGTTGAAGGCCAGACGGCTCAAGACTGTCCAGATCGAAGGCTTGCCGCTCGACCGCGATCTCTTCGTGGTTCGCAACCGAATGCAGGTTCTGCCCGCTCCCGCCCGTCTGTTCCTGACTCTCCTCACCCGCGAATCGTAATCACACCCGCGATCCGCTTGACTGACGGGTCATAAGCATCGCTTATTCCCTCCGCGACCGGTATCAGCCAAACGCCCTCACACTCGCGGTTCCATCCTCTTAATCTTCCCTCAAGCAAGATTAAAGGATGTGAAGCATGTTCCGGACATTCCGCCTGGCGTTCGCGGTCGCGATTCTTGCGGCCGTGTGGACCGTTCCCACGCTGGCCGACCACGACAAGAAAGCCGAGATGGACGCGGCGATTCACCGGCCCGACAAACTCACCTGGAAGGATGGCCCGCTGGCCTTGCCCAAAGGCGCGAAGATCGCGGTGCTGGAAGGCGACCCAACCAAGCCCGGCCCGTTCGTGTTTCGCGTGAAGGTGCCAGACGGCTACCGGATTCCGCCACACACTCACCCGAAACCGGAACGAGTCACTGTCATCTCCGGGACTTTCAACATCGGAATGGGCGACAAGTTTGACGCGAGCAAGGGGAAGGCGATGCCGACCGGCACCTACGGCACCTGGCCCGCCGGGATGAAACACTTCGTTTGGGTGAAGGGTGAAACCGTGATCCAGTTCCACGGCGACGGCCCGTGGGAAATCGAATACCTCAACCCGCTCGACGACCCGCGGAAGGGGAAGAAGTAGCGACCGGCCCAAAGTAGTAGGCCCACGCCGTGTGCCGTTCTTCGTCTTTGAAAACCCACGGCACACACGGCGTGGGCCTACTACTTTCCATCCACGAAGGTCGCCACTTTTGCCGCGATTGCTTCTCCCTGCTCCACGCAGTCGGACATGGCGACTCCGCGATAAGCGTTGCCGGTCAGGAACAGGCCGGGGTGATTTGATGCGAGCGCGTCGATGCGTGCGAGGCGTTCCAGGTGGCCGATGACATACTGCGGGATTGCTCGATTCCAGCGCACGATCTTTCGGAACACCGGTTCGCCTGTCACTCCCATCGCGAGCTTGATCTCCGCGTGAACGGCCTTTGCAAGCTGATCGTCAGGCCAGTCCACTTGTTCGGCGCGGTGAACGCCTCCACACAGAGCGCGCCACAGAACGAAGCCTTCGGGGGCGCGGTCGGGGAAGATGGACGAGCACCACTGCACGCCGAGTACGTCTCGTCGCGTGTTTTGAGGAGCGATGTAGCCGAAGCCATCGCCTGCACCGGGGCAATGCTCTCTACGATAACCCAGAGCAACGACCGCGATTCGGTTATACGGGATCGCGGAGATCTCTTCGGCCAACTTCGGATTGAGTTCGGCAAGAATCGCGCCCTGTTCGTTCGCGGGGCAAGCGAGTACGACTGCATCCGCGTTCCACACATCGCCACTTTCTCCGCGAACGGTCCACCGGGTCGGACCTTCTGTCGCGGAGAGACTTCGCACACTCGTCCCGCACTTCACCACATCGCCGAGATGATTCGCGAGCGAATCAATCAGCACCTGAAGCCCCGCGCGGAACGACCACATCTTCATTGGGCCAGCGGGAACCGGCGGGCTTACGCCGCGCCGCTCAGCGTCTTGTGCATCTTGTTTGCGCTTCTTCGCAGCGCGCATGAATCCGCGCACGATGCTTCCCGCTTCACGTTCCATTACAGGAAGGCGCGGGAATGCCGCTGCGACACTCAAGAGCGCAGGGTCGCCACCGTGAATACCTGTCACGAGCGCATCGGCGAAGATGTCCGCGGCTTCCTTTCCCGCGCGGCGCGTGACGAACTCGTGAACCGATTCATCGCCTTCCGGAGGCTTCGACTTCCTCCACGGTTCAGAGAGCAGCGCCAACTTGCCGCGAAACGACAAAAGCGTAGTGGTGAGCAATCCGAAGGGACCACCTGGGAGCTTGCGGAGTTTGTCGCGAACGAACACATACCGATTCTTGCGGCTCCCTTCGCTCGCCGCGATGAGTCGATCCGTCAACCCCAGCGCGGAAACAAGCTGAGGAACTGCCGGTGTGCGGTCGAGAAAGCCGTTCGGCCCGTGTTCGACTCGAAATCCGTCCTGCTCTTCGGTCTGAATGTTCCCACCTGGACGCGCGCACGATTCCAACACGGTCACCGACACGCTCGGAGCGAACTGCTTGAGGCGAAAGGCGACCGTCAGCCCGGTCAACCCTCCTCCGACAACAACGACGTGCGGCATCAGCGGGCAAGCCCCACGATCTTCGCTTGCCCATCCTTCACACGCACCAGAATCGGAATCATCTTTTCGTCTCCAGAGGTGATGAACGCCACGAACCCGTCCTTCCCGACAACCTCCTCGATTTTCTTCCGGTCGTTGGCGTCCTTGATCTTGTCCTTGATCTCGGCGAACGGAGTGATCTTGTCGATTGTGGTCGGGATCTTGTCCGTATTCTTGATCTCGCCGATCTTCTCCTTCACCCACGCCTTGAGCGCGGCCTCGTCCTTGAGCACCTCCACAGCGCCTTCGGCATAGCGAACAAACGGAGCAGCGGAAACCTTCATCACCGCGTCCACGTCCTTCGCCTTGACGGCCTTGAGGAACGCGAGCGCGGCCTC
>JAKEEV010000291.1 GCA_022616395.1 Planctomycetia bacterium
ACACTTCCCCACCCAGCTTTCCTTCCCCGGCGAAGGCAGAACCGCTCGCCAGCGCCGCCATGGCGGCGCCCAGCATGACGATCCGTCTCAATCCCATAAACGTGCTCCTTCTAATTAGAAGTACTGTCGACCGAGCCTTGGATCAAACGGGCGGAACGTTAGAGTTGCACCATGAAGGCGCGATGAAGGCGAAGTAAATCTTTATACGGAGCCCGCGCGATCTTCACACAGGCGGACTGGCTAGCCAACTGCTTGCAGGTCTTCGGCTTCGGTGTCGGGCGTGACGGATGCGAACGACACGTCGCGCAGGATACCGCGGGCCGCATTCAAGGCTTCGTGCGGGTCGATGCCGCGAATCAAGTCTTCGCGGTAGCGCTTCAGGAAGTAGCCGATGGTCTCGGTCCGAATCTTGATCGAACCCGCCGGGCGGTTTTCGTCCAGATCCTTGAAGGAGAAGTAAGGCGTGCCCGAGCACTCGATGATTTCCTCCACCACCGAGTAGATGGGGGCGTCGTGGCCACACTTGAAGTTCGAGAGCTCGAGTGCGACCAGGTACGGATGCCGCGCGGTGTACTTTGCCGCCCACACCTTACGGCTGGTGTTCTCGCTGTAGGCGTTCTTCCATACATCGGTGATGTCCATCGGGCTCGAGATGTCGCCCGCGCGCACTTCATCACCGAAGAGGCGGTCCAAGATGTCCTCGTCGATGGGGAGTGAATCCTGCGTGAAGACGGGATACCCGAGCTTCTGGAACTCCACCAGGATCTCGTGGTTGATGCCGGGGTCGTTGTGGTACGGACGGCCCAGCACCACGATGCCGATCTTCTGCTCGGCTTCGAGCTGGTCCAAGACCGCGCGCGCCTCGCGCCGGATGGTGGTTTCGTACTCGCGCAGCGCTTTGTAGCCGGCTTCCACCGCGCGGTCGTTCTCTTTCTCCGAAAGACCCAGGAGATCCTTGAACGCGGCGAACATCTGGCGCGATAAAAGGTGCTGCTGCGAGATGTTGACCACCGGGCAGAGGTACTGGATGCCCTTCTTGGCGAACCAGTCCCCTTCCTTGGTGAAGGCGGCCTTGACCGCCTCCGGTGTGGCGGTGACGGTCGGGCAAGCGCGGCAATCCTGGGTGTTGGCCAGCGGGCTGTTCAAGTCGTCGATCATCGGGAAGAAGATC
>JAKEEV010000292.1 GCA_022616395.1 Planctomycetia bacterium
ATGACGGTGACACTGAGCGCATTCCAGACGCAAGCCGAGGAACGCGTGCGCCACTTGCATCGCTCCTTCGACACCCACTGCTCCGCGGCGCTGCCAGTACAGATCAAGCGTCTTTCGCTTGGCGTAGAGTTCCAGATCGGGCCGACCGGGAGCGTAACCTTCCATCATCGCTTTCACTTCGTCCGCGTATTCGTCCATCGTGCGGCCGTCGCGACTGGTCGCCAGGAGGATGCGCTCAACGAGTTCGTCGTAAGGAATGTTCTCGGTGAGCCGCGCTCGAATCCATTCCTGGAATCGCGGGGCATCCGCTTCGAGCGTAAGCGCATCTGCATATACGCCGTAGTCCGCGGCCTTCAGTAGATCGCAGAACTTGAGCGTCCAGAGAGCCGCGTGTCCGGGGCGAGCGAGTAACTCGTCGATCTTCTTCGCGCGCTTGTCAGGTGAAGTGTCCGCGAGGAACTTTCTCACCTCTTCTGGAGTGGGTAGCTCGCCCGTTACGTCCAGATAAGCGCGCCGGAGGAAGGTAGCATCGTCCGCGAGAGCCGCGGGGGGAAGATTGAGTTGCTTCAACTTCGCGAGGACGTGCGTATCGACGAAGTTATTCGCTTTCACATCGGGAAACGCGATCGCATCCGGTCGAGGAACGAGCACGCGAGTCATCGCGGGCCGCGCGCGGTATCTCACGATGACCGCGGCATCGCCAACACCCTTGCCGGTTACCGTTCCGTGTGAATCGACGAGAGCGGTTGTGGGATCGAGCGACTCGAAGGAGCAGTACGGCGTTACATCCTCGATGAAGCCGTCCGCGAAACGCGCTTCCACTTTGAGTTTGTAAGTTTCTCCGCGTTTGGTCACGCGCTCTGCTGGTGATACTCTCAGTTCCTTCACGCGGCTCTTTTCGGGAGCATCGGCCTTCGCTCCGGCCGTGATCCACTTCAGTAGCAACTGATACTCGAAGCTGTTGGTGCGAAGTCGAACTCCTCCACCATGTTCAGCCTGACCGGTCGGCTTGCGAAGCAGCAGGCTCGCGGATGGTTCAGTGAGATTGACGCGCCTGCCGCCGAACTCACGCATGATGCGCAAGTGATCGCCAGTCGGATCGGAGCCAAAGAGCGACAAGCGGAAGCCGTTCTGCCCCTTCACCGCTCCGTGACACGTTCCTCCGTTGCAACCCATCCGGCTGAAGATCGCGGAGACGTGTCTCTGATACGATGGGTTCTCCGGCACAGCAGGCACTTCCGCAGAGCGCGCGGAGCCAGTCAGCGCGAGCGACGCGAACGCAGCGAGTAGCAACAATCGGCTCATCGGTCGGCCTTGAGTGTTTCGGTCAGATCCCAAACCTTCACAGTTTTGTCCCAGGCACCCGCGGCGAGAATCGGTTGCTTCGGGTGGAACGCGATGCACAGCACTTCGTTCGTGTGCTTCAACCGCGCGCGTTCCTTCCAGGTGGTTGTATCCCATAGCACGATGTCGCTCGGCTTGTTCCAGTCGCCATCGCAAGTTGCGAGCGTCTTGCCATCGTGACTGAAGGCAACCGCCCACACATCGCCGCCCTTGCCCTTGAGCGATGCGACCTCGTCTCCGTTGTTGTCCCACACCTTCGTGATTCCGTATCGCGTGCCGGTCGCGAGCAACTTGCTGTCCGGCGAGAACGCGACGGAACGGACTTCGGCGAGATTCGGTCGAAGGATGATGAGCTTCCCGATACCTGGATTGAACCAGATTTCGTTGTCGGAACTCACCGAGACGAGACCTTCGCCGTCGGGCCGGTACGCCAGCGCGTTCACCCACGATTTGTGCTCGCGCTGAACTCGGCCCTCCTTCTGTTTCTTGCCATCGAGTTCCCACACGCGAACGGTTCCGTCAATTCCGCCCGCGGCCAGCGCGCGTCCGTTGGGATTGAAGGCGACCGAAAGAAGCGCACCGCGACTGCCGCGGAACGTGTGCATCGCATCCCGTTTCGCGGTGTTCCATACCTTCGCGGAGCCATCAAAGCTCGCGGTGGCGAACTGAGTGCCGTCCTTCGAGAAGGTGATTGCGGAGACAATATCGTCATGTGCTTCCAGAGTCGTCTGAAGCTTGCCGGTTGGTGTGTCCCAGAACCTCACGGTCTTGTCGGCGCTCGCGGAGGCGAGCAACTTGCCGTCCGGCGAGAACGCGACTGAGCTAATCCAGCCTGTGTGTTCTTTCAACGTGATCGGTTCAGGAGGCGCGGCAGAACTCACGCTCGCGAATGTGATCGCGATGACCAGAGCGAACACGCTTTGAATGCGGCAACGGCCGAGAGCAAGTGGGGGCAAGGTGGGATCCCCCGGCGGGAGTTAACACCAAAGATTATCGCACGACCGGCGCGTGAGGAGCAACAGCGAAGCCGGATTTCCGAATGCGGTTGATGTAGAATCGACCGTCTTGGTACACTCCGCAATCGGAGGAACGTATGAACACGACCACGACAACGACCGCACCAGAACCCGCCTCGGAACCACTTCTCAGCGCAGACGAATTCATGCGCTTGCACGGTGGCGAAACAGGCGTAGAGCTATTCCGAGGCCGCGTAGTGAGGTATCCCATGCCCGGCGGACCACACGGCTACATTACTGGCAACGCCACAGCGATGCTGCACAACTTTGTTCGAGAACACAAACTCGGCCGCGTGTTCTCCAACGACACGTTCATGAAGACGCGACAGAAGGAAACCACCGAAACACTTCGCGGCCCGGATGTCGCGTTCGTGAGCTTCGCAAAGATGTCACCGGGAGACATTCCCGAAGGCCCGCTGCCAGTCGCTCCCGAACTTGTCATCGAAGTTCGCTCACCAAGCGACCGCATCTCGCAACTCAGCGCCAAGGCATCTGAATACCTCGAAGCCGGTGTCACGGTCGTTGTGGTTCTCGATCCGGCGACGGAATCACTCGCGGTGTATCGTGAAGACGATTTCCCCATCCGCATGCACAACAGCGACGAACTGACGCTGCCGGATGTGCTACCGGGATTCAAGGTGCAAGTGATGAAGTTCTTCGAGTGACATTTTCTGGCGAGCCAGCTTCCCCTGCGGTAACGTGTGGGCATGAAAACGCTCATCACCATCATCTCGCTTTCACTGCTCGCTTCCCCTCTCGTGTTGCCCGCGGCCGATCCAGAGCCGCCCGCCGACCCAGATGAAGTAAAGACAGGCGTGAAGGACTTCTTCGCCATGTGCGCGAAGCCGGATGGCTCGTTCCGCCCTGGCATCGATCCGAAGTACGAGGGCATGTCGGACAGCGCCTATAGCGATCTGGCTCCGGTCACGTATGCCGTTGTCATTCACAAGACGTTCGGCTGGAAGTTGCCGGATGAAGAGAAGACGCGCGCGTTTTTGCTCTCGCGTCAGCAGGCAGACGGCTCGTTCGTGAATGTGGGCGGCACGGTCGATCCGAAGTCGGCCGCGGGGCGCGCTTACAACACCACGATGGCGATCATGGCTCTCCGCGCGCTCGGCACCAAGCCCAAACACGACCCGCTGCCGGTGTTTGAAGTCGTGCTGAAGGCCGATTACAAGGAACTGCCTCTGTACATGACGAGTTTCTTCCCGCTCGCGTATCTCGCGTCTGGAAAGCCCATCCCCGCCGACGCGGACAAGAAGATCAAGGCTCTCATGCCGCTGGACAACGAAGGCTACCTGAACGATCACGTCGCGGCCACGTTCCACGCGGCACATTACTATCGGCTCGTTGGTGAAGAGGTGCCGAAGGCGGATGCGATGTTGAAGCGCACGCTTCGCGATCAGAAACCCGATGGTAGCTGGCTGCTCAATCCGCCCGCACGCGACCGACACGCGACCTTCGACGCGGCATTCATCATCCGGCAACTCGGAGGCGACAAACCCGAAGCGAAAAAAGCGCTTGCGAAGGCGACGAAGTGGGTGTTGGCGTGTCGGAACAAGGACGGCGGATTCGGCCACTTCCCCGGAAGCACTTCCGATGCGGACGCGTGCTACTTCCACATCGGCACGCTGGTGATGTCAGGCTATCTGAAGCCGGTTGATCCGCTCCCGAAGGATCCGCACCTGTTAGGCTGGGGGCACCTGTTCCCGGTGAAGAAGAACCAGTGATCAGTGAACAGTGATCGGTAATCAGTCATCCCTGCCCACCAATGACCGATGATTGATGACTGTTCACTGATTACTGATCACTGGTTCTACTTGAACAACTCATGCACCGGTTCGCCGCTCTCGACGAGCGCCGTTGGGCGTGAGAGGCCGTCCATGAAATGCACCTTGCGTGCGTTAATGCCGAGGTGATGGAAGACGGTTGCGGTTACGTCTTGCGGTGACACAGGCCGATCAACGGGGTATTCGCCCTTCGCGTTGCTGCGGCCAATCGCTTGACCCATCTTCATCGACCCGCAACCCATCAGCACGCTGAAGGTGTTCCCCCAGTGATCGCGGCCAGCATCCGAGTTCATGCGCGGAGTGCGTCCGAACTCGCCCATCGCCACCACAAGCGTCTTCTCGTACAGCCCGCGATCAATCAGATCGCGAACCAGCGCTGAGATGGCGACATCGAAAGGCGGAATCAGGAGCTTCGCGCCTTCAGCCGTCTTCATCCGCCCGCCGTTGCCGTGATGGTCCCACGGCACGCAGTTCACCGTCACGAACGTCACTCCCGCTTCCACCAACCGACGAGCGAGTAGCGCGCTCTGACCGAACGTGTGCCGGCCGTAGCGGTCGCGAACTTTGTCCGGCTCGGAGGAAATGTCGAACGCGGCGGCCGCATCTTTGCTCGTCAGTAGCGAAAACGCCCGCTGAGCGTGTGCATCGAGCGCCGCGGTGCGGTCTTCCATCGTTCGCTTGTAGCTATCGAGCGATTCGAGCAACCCGCGACGGTCTTCGAGTCGCTCGATGGGCATATCAGGAGAAAGTGCCAGGTTCCTCACGCGAAACTGAGGAGTGTTCGGATCGGAGTCCGTGATGAATGGGTTGCACGCGCGCCCGAGGTACGCGGCATAGTGGAAGAAGTTGTCGGTTCCTCCTCGAAGGTGAGGCACTGCGGCGTAAGGAGGAAGACCGGGGCGGTTCGGGCCAACGAGTTTCGCGACCGCGGAACCCATACACGGTCGGCGCTGAACGTTGAAGTCCGGCACGTTGAACGCCGGCCCTTCAAAGCCAGTGAGCATCCAGTGATTGCCCTTCGTGTGATCTCCTGAGCCGTGGTTGACTCCGCGCAGGATCGCGAGCTTGTCCGCGATCTTCGCTTCTTCGGGGAGTAGTTCGCCGAAGAGAATGCCAGGCACGTTGGTTTTCGTTGCCCCGAACGGTCCTCGGTATTGAGCGACCGCATCCGGTTTCGGGTCCCACGTCTCCATGTGGCCCGGCCCGCCGCTCATCCAGAAGAGAATCACGCTCGCGCCTTCGACGCGCGGCGTCACTTTCTCCGCGGCTTGCGCGCGAAACAGATCGGTCAGCATCAGGCCGCCAAGCACTCCCGCTTGCAGGAATCCGCGCCGAGTGACTCCTGTGCAGTCCGATCCGCTTCCGCCTGTGATTCGGAACATGGGGCTACCTCCGCCTTCTGAGCCGAAACGCCCGTTGCGTTAACTCTAACTTTTCGGAGCGTCCGTGTCACGCTGGTGTGAACAACTTCTGGTGGGTATTCTGGGCATGCTCACTCACTGGTGTGACATCCACGAGGCGACGATGTTCGGTTTGTTCACTCCGAAGTGCCCGCTCGAACTGGCAGACAAGACGTGGACCGAGCGCAGGATGCTCTGGTTCGCCCAGCGCCTCGGCCTCAACCGGATGCTGAAGGCCAGGGTGATTCTGCCAACGGCCGACGACTTCCCGGACAAGTATAACGCGGACTATCCGAGTATTCGCAAATGTCTTGATCGCATGTGCGGCTATATGGAAGTTGACCCCGGCTCGGTGACACTCGAAATCCTCCCCGACGAGATGATGCCCAACGCGGCGGGTCTCTACGAGATGCGAGCGAAAGGGAACATCTGCATCGCGCTCTCGCAACTTCTCGCTCCTCCCCGGTTGCTGGCAACTCTTGCACACGAACTGGCTCACGAGATTCTGCTGCGAGGAGGTTATCTCACCGGCCAGGAACCCGACCACGAGCGAGTCACGGACTTACTCCCCGCTTTCCTCGGCACGGGTATCTTCGCTGCCAACGCGACCATTGAAACTTCATCCGGGTGGGATGGCGGCTGGAGTTGGTGGTCGATCTCAACTCAAGGCTATCTCTCGTCGTTCGTCTTCGGCTACGCGCTGGCGCTGTTCGCGCAGTTGCGTGGCGAATCTTACCCCGAGTGGGCTCATCATCTGCGAGCAGATGCACGCGAAACTCTTCACAAGAGCCTTCGCTTCCTCCGCAAGACAGGAGATTCGCTCTTCACACTTGACGCTGCCGAAGCAAAGCCGAAAAGCCGGACAGTCTCGGAAGTCGGTGACCAACTGACAGCGAGTAGCCCCACGCTCAGGCTCTCAGCGCTCTGGGACATGGCCGAGTTGGATCTGCGTGATCCGCAACTCCATGAACCGGTGGCCCACTTGTTGAATGACCGCGAGCCACCCATTCGTGAAGCCGCAGCACGAGCGATCGGAATGTTCGGCGAGCGGAGTTTGGACTTGGTGCCGCAGTTGACAGCGCTCTTGTTCGACGACTGGTGGGGAACTCGAGCCGCTGCTGCTCAGAGTTTGGGTGCCCTGAAGCCTTCTCCGAAAGATGTCGTGGAAGAACTCGCCCGCGTGTTGGGTGATATCCGCGATTACCCGGCGTGTATGGCAGCCGCGGCTCTGTCGGGTTATGGCTACCAGGCCGCTGAAGCGGTTCCGCGACTGCTTGACGCACTGGAGCGTGCGCTGGGAACGTTGGATGCTCGAACCGACATACTCCTTGGCACCTTGTTGGCAATCTGCCCAAACCCCCAGCAAGTGGTTCGCGAACACTTCGGTGAACACGACCCGGAATTGCTTCGACAAGCACTTCACGGATTGAAGAAACACGGCGCCTGAGGCGCATCAGTTCATCAAATCTGTCGGAATCGGCTCCTCGGAGCGTATGCGGGCGATTTCATCGACATGTTGCGGCGAACCGAAGCCGATAATGGCCGCCGACACCCCCGGATGAGATAGAGCGAACCGCACGGCCAATTCCGCAAGACTCATGCGCCCCGCAACACGCTCTGCCAGTCGCTTCGCACGCTCCGCGTCGCGTTCATAGAGCGCAAGCGGGAAGAATGGCGTCTTGAACGTGTGAGCGCTCGGAGGCTGACCCACCAGTGCTCCGCCCGCGAACACGCGAATCGCGAAGACACCCATTCCCTTCATCACGCAGTCGCCGATCACATAGCCGTAATCTGTCTCTCCGTCCGCGACTGATCCCATCATCCCCGCGCTGGGGTTCAGGATGTTGAACGGCACCTGAAGCGTCTGAAACTCTCCCGAACCGATCACCTCGCGCATCGCCTCCGGCTGTCCGGTTCCCGTTAACCCGGTGGAGTTCACCAGCCCTTCATCCCGAAGCCGCTGGAACGCCTTCGCCACTCCCTTCGGACCGAGAATGTCGCGCGAGGTGATCGAAGCCGGTTCGTCGCCGCGATTGGTCGTGATGCCATTGTGGAGTTGCAGAAGCATGATGCGCGGAACGCGAAGTCGCTGCAAGCTTTCTTCCACCGACTGCCGGACGTAATCTCCGATGTGGTCGAGCGCCTCCGGCGGGATGCGCACCTTCGTCGCGATGTGAACTTTGTCGGCCGCTTTGAGTTCTGAAAGCACGCGACCGAGATTCTTCTCGGACTCTCCGTTGCCGTAACCGGCCGCGGTGTCGAACCAGTTGATGCCGACTTCTAGAGCGCGCTGAACTGTGGCGAGTTGCGCAGCGTGATCGGTGCCTGTCATGAGACCCGACACCGGTCCAGCCCCGAACGCAATCGCCGACACCGTGACCCCGGTGCTCCCCAGCGTGCGGTGCATCATGGTGTGCCACCTCCTGTGTGGTCCACTCGCTCCGCGAGCGGTTACATCCCGCTCGCGGTGCGAGTGGACCACACTCAAG
>JAKEEV010000293.1 GCA_022616395.1 Planctomycetia bacterium
AAGCGGTTCGCGAGCTTCTCGTAGTCGAAGGTGATCGTGCCGAACATCTCCGGGTCCGGCTTGAACGTGATGATGGTGCCCGTCTGACCCTTTGGAGACGGTCCGAGGTCTTGCAACTCGCTGGTAGCCTTTCCGCGCTCAAACTCCATCTTGTAGACGCGGCCAGCGCGTCGCACTTCCGCCTCGCACCACTCGGAAAGCGCGTTCATTGCCTTCGCGCCCATGCCGTGCAACCCGGCCGACACGCGATACGCGGCGTTATCGAACTTCCCGCTGGTGCCGGCAACCGTCAGCGCTTCTTCCAGCGTGGACTTGCCCGTTTCGGGCTTGATGCCGACCGGAATGCCGCGACCATCATCGACGATGGAAATGGACCCATCGACATGAATCGCGACATCGATGTGCTTGCAGTAGCCCACGAGAGCTTCATCGACGGAGTTGTAAATGATTTCGTAAGCGAGGTGGTGCAGTCCTTCGACATCAGTGTTGCCGACGTACATGCCGGGATTCTGTCGGATGTGTTCTGCATCCTTCAGAGTCTTCATGTTCTCTTCGGTGTATTCCACTGTCCCCAGCGTCTCGGTGTTCATCTCGTCCGTTTCCTCTTCGTTGTTGGTTTCCTCTCCTGGGTCGTCATCGTTCGTCGAGTTGGCATCCTCTTTGTCGTTCTTCATCTCGTTGGTATCCTCCCGTTACAGGTATTCGACGTGATTCACCATCTCGTCAGTCATCGCGACGTGTAGCAGCCAGTTTCTCTTTCAGTTTCGATGGTTGTGTCTTGCCGTACTCTTCCCACTTTCGAGCGTCCTCGAAATCGACTTCGATCTCGTCGCGATGGTCGTGGTAGTACGCCAGTGCCGCGAACACGTCGGCAAGCGTGATCGTCGGATATGTTTCGACGATCTCCGCGGGCGACATCTTCCGGTACTCGTGCAGAGCAACGATGTCCATCACGCGAATGCTGTGCCCGGCGATACGTGCTCGACCCCCGCACACGTCGGGCGTCTTCGCGATGTGTTCTTTGCTCACGGTCGTCATGATGCGAACCCTGATGTTGTTTCTTCACTCACACTCGCACCCACACTCACACTTCTCCATCACCACGCGGCGGCTCGGAACTTCAGATCCGTGAGCGTGACGCCGGGCAGAGCGACTCGGAGCTTCGTGAGCAGTCCGCGTTTGTGAAACTGTGTCAGTTCCTGAAGCAGCACCGCGTTGCGAACCGCGATCTCCAACACTCCGCGTTTGATTCCCAACACCTGCGTATCGCGAAGCAACTCCGGTCCTGCAACTTCCGCCCACGCTGCTTCAAGCCGCAACCGGTCGTTCTTGCGTCCCCATCCACGAGACGCGAACATCCGGCCGAGGATGTCGGCGAGGTTCTCCGGTCCTCGATTCGCTTCGCTCATCGACCCCTCCGGCGAACGGCCGGCGTGAGCCGGCTGGTTAATCCTTCACCAGCCGGCTTCGCTCATCGACCCCTCCGGCGAACGGCCGGCGTGAGCCGGCTGGTTAATCCTTCACCAGCCGGCT
>JAKEEV010000294.1 GCA_022616395.1 Planctomycetia bacterium
CATCACGCTTTGCGTGATGTGTCTTTCTCTTCGCCGCTTCGCGGCGCATCACGCGGAGCGTGATGACTACTATGAAAGCCACCCAGCGAATGCCTCCTTTCACGTCAGTAATCCGCGACCGAGCCGTCCTTGAGCTTCGCTCCGGGCCACTTGTACGTCTGCGGTTTCTTCGCTTCCTCCTCCAGCTTCTTCTCATCCACTTCAACGCCTAATCCCGGTCCCGGTGGAAGGCCGATGTAACCTTCCTTGTCGAGCTTCCACTCCATTCGCGTGATGCCCTTCTGATTGAAGCCGACATTGTCCGGGTAGAACTCGTGGATCAGGAATAGCGGAATCGAAGCCGTGACGTGCAAGCTGGCCGAGATACCGAGGAAGCCCGCAGTGCAGTGAGGAGCAAGAGGCACCTGGAACGTCTCCGCCAGAATCGCGACCTTCCGCATGGAAGTGATTCCGCCGCCGTGACAGCAATCCGGTTGCAACACATCCAGACAGCGGTGCTGAAGGTACGGGAGGAACTCGAAGATCGTGCGGTCGCGTTCACCGGCCGCCAGCGGAATTGAAATCTTCTCCTTGAGTCGTTTGAACACTTCGATATTGCCAGGCACCGCGGGTTCTTCGATGAAGAGCACATCGTAAGGCTTGATCGCAGATGCAAGCTGAATGAGCGTGGCGGGAGGAACGGCGGAGTGAGCGTCAAACATGACCGCTCCGCTTGGCCCGACATCTTCGCGTGCCTTTTTGATTGCGTTCACCATCTTCTCGATGTCCGCGGGCGTGCCGCTGTGTTCGTAGATGCCGTGAGGAGGAACTTTCTTCGCTTGCGGCGTGTGATACACGCGAATCCTGTCGCGAGTTGGCCCACCGAGCAGTCGATACACCGGCGTGTTCCAGAGCTTCCCCGCGATGTCCCATAACGCGATGTCGATGCCGGCCATTGTGTGAATCATGAACGGCCCTCCGCGGATGTCGCGGTGAGCGCGGTAGAGTTTCTGCCAGATGTGTTCGATGCGCGTCGGGTTTTCGCCGTCGATTAGCTCAAAAAGCGACTCTGCCAGAGGTTTCGACACGCGCGGATCAACACCCTTGATCTCTCCCCAGCCGACAACGCCGTGATTGGTCTCGATGCGAACATACACCGTGGGGCCGATCCACATCGCACGCATCTTCGTAATCTTGAGTGTCGAAGAACGATCATCGACTTGTGCCGCCGGGTTCTTCTCTTGAGCGACGACATCTGAAATTAGCGCTTGACCCGCGGCAACGGCACCAAGCGCAGTGAACATCTCGCGGCGAGTTGTGAACATGGAAGAGGCTCCAGAGGGGTAGGCCCGCCGAGACGGGCTTGAAAACGAGCCGCGACCGCAAGGGAGCGGGTGAGTCTTCCCGCTCCCTTGCGGTCGCGGCTCGTGAAGAGCAGATCGAGTGCTGCTTGGCACCTACTTCAACGGCATGTCGCAGGCTTTGAGAAGCGTTTCCTGAACGGGTAGATCGTGTTCGGGTGGGAAGTCGGTGGGCTTTTCGCCGCGAATGATCTTCGCCATGTCCGCAGCGTCGTCGATGTAGCGCGTGTACTTCGGGAACTTCACTTCCTGCGTGCCCTTCTTGTACTCTCCGCGCGCTTGCGAGAGCGAGACACGCGCCGAGGGGTTATCGAGCGGCTGAATGTGGAACGTGCCTTCGCTTCCGCAGACGACCAGATGCCGCCGGGCGAAGCCCTCGACTTCCAGCGCGGAGGATTTCACCGTCGCGGTTGCCTTCGGGTAAGTAAGCACCGCGAGCATGTTGTCGAGCAGTGTGTCGTCGAGCTTTGAGGAGCGCACCGAGAAGTGCGTGACTTCCTTCGGCTTGCCAAGAACCGCGATAACCAAATCCATGATGTGACAGCCCAGCTCGAACATGATCCCGCCACGAAACTGCGAGAGTCGCTTGCGTTCGGCCGCAGCGACTACCTTGCTCATCACCGCGTGAACCTCGAACACCTCACCAAGCCAGCCCTTCTTGAGGAAGTCGCGAAGCAGCACGACCGCGGGGTTGTAGCGGTACATGTAGCCCATCTGAACGAGCAACTTCTGCTTCGTTGCGGATGCAAGAATGCGCTTGAATTGCGGAAGCGATTCGCCCGCGGGCTTGTCGATGTGAACGTGTTTTCCCGCGCCGACAACGGCGTCTGCTGTGTTCAGCAAATCAGGTACACGCGTTTCGACCAGCACCGCCTGAAGGCCGGGCGTCTTCAATAGCTCGTCCTGAGTCATCCACTTCAGCCCGCGATACGCCTCCTGCGCTCCGGCTTGCTTGCGGAGAGCCGCGTCCGGCTCCACGATGCCCACCACTTCGTAATCGGGCGACTTCCGGTACACGCCGAGCTTACTTGCGTGCGCGTGACCCACTCCAATCTGCCCGATCTTGATCGGCTTCTTCGCCGGCTCTTCCGCCATGCTGAAGGTCGGCAGCGTCGCGGTCAGCGCTGTGGTGAGAAACTCGCGTCGTTGGAGAGGCATGGTGAACTCCTTGCGTGTCGTTTTGTCTGTGTTTTGTCGTGTTTGTGACTTTTGGACCCCCTCGCCCTCCCCCCCATCCCCCCTTGTTTTCGGTTGTGTGTGTTTTTCCCAGGATTTGTTGGGTTTGGTCACTTTGCGTTGCAAAGAGGTGGCCGTTATGGCCCCCAACTCCTTGAAAACATGGTGTTTGATAAAGCCAGGGGGTGGCCTTTATGATTCTCGGTTGTTTCCCGATCACTGATGTTGTGGGCAGTTCCACGATGAAATCCCCCGCTTTGGATGCACGCAAGTGCGGGATTGGGCCGCTTGAAGGGGAATGCCCCGTTGCCCACCCCACCGACCACGGTTAACAGGGATTGGGGAACATCCCGTGTGGGCACTTCTCTACCTGTAATTATGTACAATAAATGTACAAAAGTCAAGTAAAATTCAGGATGGATACTCTGCGACAGAAATGCCCACAGGCAGTCAGGGCATTCGGCGGGGATCGCCGCCTCACGTTGAGCGAGACGACAATCAAAACTCCGTCCGGATCGCCCACAGGTCGGGGAAGATCGGTCGCATCAGCGTTGTGCGCAGATATTCGGCGCCGGAACTGCCGCCGGTGCCGGACTTGGTGCCGATGGTGCGTTCCACCATCTTCACGTGGCGGTAGCGCCACTCCTGCACGCCTTCGTCCAGGTCCACGAGCCGTTCGCAGAACTCCGCGAGTGCCGGGTCGTTGCGATAGATGCCGATGAGTGTTCGCTGCATCGCTTCAGAAGGCGCGGGCTGCTGAGTTACGTCGCGTTTGAGCACGTCATCGGGAACCGCAAACCCGCGCCGAGCCAGAAACCCCGCGAACCAGTCCCACAGTGTCGGTGCCTGGAATCTCTCTTCGAGTCGTGCTCGCTCCGCGCTGCCGGGTAGATGCTGCTCCACCGCGGATCGCCGTTTCTGACCCAGCACGAATTCCATCTCGCGGAACTGCACCGACTGAAAGCCGCTTCCTGATTCCAGCCGCGCGCGGAAGTTTAAGAACTCCAACGGCGTCATTGTTTCGAGTATGTCCACTTGAGCGACGAGTACCTTCAGGATGGTCAGGAGACGTTTCATTGTGTGGCCGGCACGCGGAAGGTCATTCGTGGCCAGGAGAGTTTGCAAGTGGTCGAGTTCGTGCAGCATCTCCTTGAACCACAGTTCGTAGACCTGGTGAATCACGATGAACAGCATCTCGTCGTGATCCGCTCCTGGTTCCTGGAGCGCGAGCAGCCCCTCGAGCTTCAGGTAATCCGCGTAACTCGGCATCAAGCACTCTCCTCGCGGCGTTCCAATTATCCTCGCCACACGCTCACAATGGTATCGCGGCTGCCGTGAAAACTCTGCCGTTGATTTAGCGTTTACCCCTGGGGAAACGGAAATCTCACCCCCGCCCTCAAAAATGGTGTGGAAAGAGGGATGAGAGACATTTGTGATTCACAAGAGCATGAGATAGGGTCAAAACAGTTCCCGGAACAGTCACGCTGAGTTCAACCACTCCGAACAATCCGCGACGAGTCACAACGCTTCGACCTCTTCGGCATCCTGGGCAACGCCCGACCTTGGAGCCACTCCCTTGACCACGCTTCGCCCCACCACCGACCAGTTCACACCAACACCCAGAACCCTCCGAGTCGGTTTCACGCTCATCGAGCTGTTGGTTGTGATCGCGATCATTGCCCTCCTCATCGGGCTTCTCCTCCCAGCAGTGCAAAAAGTGCGTGAGGCCGCGGCCCGCATCAAGTGTGGGAACTCGCTGCGTCAAATGACACTCGCGGCCCACCACGCGCACGACGCGAATCATTCCTTACCGCCTGGGCTTGGCTACTGGTCGGGTGGAAGCGCCTACGGCACGTTCCACTTCCACCTGTTGCCATTCATCGAACAAGAGTCTCTTTACCGGCAATCGTACTTCGCCGGGTATTACTTCGTCGGCAACAACCAGGTGTATTCCCATCCCATCAAGATGTATGTGTGCCCCGCCGACCCAAGCGCTCCTCCGGACGGACAGGCGAAGGACTTGCTAGGAAACACCTGGGGAGTTGCGACTTACGCGGTCAACGTTCAGGTGGTGTGTCGGGTGAATCCCTCCGGCAGGCTTTCAGCCACCGAGCACTTCGCGAAGATCCCGGCTTCCTTCCCGGATGGCACTTCCAACACGCTGCTATTCACCGAAAAGTACGGGCAGTGCTTCAACAACAACTACCCCTCTGGCGGCAGTTACTGGGGCTACTACTACACCGGAGCGAACCTCCAACCCTATCACCCCGGAACCGAAGTCTCCTGGAACGGATACAGCTACGGACCAGCGTCGAAGTTTCTTGTTCAGCCCAACCCGTACAACGGCGGCTGCGATCCGACCGTGGCTTCATCGCCGCACTCCGGCGGAATTCAGATCGCTCTGGCCGATGGAAGCGTCCGGTTTCTCTCGTCCGCGGTCACGCCTTACACCTGGTGGTATCTCTGCACCCCCGCGGGTGGGGAAGTACTCCCCCCCGACACGTTCTGATTGCCGAAGGAGACCTCGATGCTTCGCCCATACCACTCTCTGGCCGTGACCGGTCTGACCGCGGCTGTCTTCGCTCTGTTGTCTGTGGGTTGTCAATCACGAACCGCCACCGTGACGGGAACGGTGTGTTATCAGGGAAAGACCGTCTCTGGCGGCTCGGTGGTCTTCTACTGTCCCGACAAGCAGATTGTCCGCGGGTTGATTGACTCGGACGGACGCTACTGCATCCCAAACGTCCCGTGCGGGTCCGCGATTGTGACCGTTCAGGCGCCGGTCAAGCACCCGGCTGGGTTGAAGATGAGGCAGAAGTTGCCGCCGTCGTCAGGCGGTCCACTCATGCCACTGGATGAGACCACGGAGACACGGATGGGATCGATCCCGCTGCGGTATGCGCACCCCGAGGAGTCTGGGTTGACCGTGGTGGTTGATCGCGGGGAGGTGATGTACGACATCGATTTGAAACCATGACTACTCTCAAACTACACTCCTCACCAGCGCACGAGCCGCTTGGGTCGAGCCTCCCGGACCGTCCCGATTCGCTGATCTGGCGCGCGGGGCTGACCGTGACTGGCTCCGTCCTCGTCTTGCTCGCTCTGGCGACTCTCATCACCTGGGCGTGCGGAGAGCAGGACTACCTGCAACTCGATTCGGCGCTGGCTCCGTTCCACTACAACGGAGGGGTTGGTTTTTTGCTCTGGGGCTGCTCGTACTTCGCCCTTGCAAGCAGACGGATTCGCTTTGCCCGAACACTGGCCATCGGGATGATTGTGGGTGGCGCGGTCACACTGGTGGCTTCCCATTCTGGAGCTGGTCTGGGTCTGGATCGGTGGGCGTTTGTACCCGCCGCGTCGGGTCCGTCCTTCGCGGCCGGAGGAATTCGGCCCGGGTTGTCGTTTGCGCTGTCCTTGGGTGGGATCGCAGTACTCCTGGCATGCGCCCGCAAGTTCACATCGCTCCACGCTCTCCTCGGTGGGTTGATTGGTCTGGTGCTGGTCATTGGCGCTCCCACGACTCTGATTTCGTTCCCAACAGGCGGTGGGTTCGTGCCCTCGTCCGGTCCGTCGATCCTCGGAGTTGTCGGAGCAACAATCGCCGGGTTGGGGCTTCTTGTGTCCGCGCTGCGGAAGGGCATTCCGAGCTTCGCGCTGGGTCACATGGTTCCGATCACGGTCGGCCTGGCCGGGGTCGGGCTGACATTCATCCTGTGGGCGGCTCTGAACGCCGAGCAGAACCGGCGGATTCACCGGCAGGTGCAATTTGAAGCGGCACACGTCGTGCGATTAGCCCAGGATCGCTTCCCAGCTCAGGTCGCCAGCGTCGTTGGGCTTTCCGAGCGTTGGCACCGGGCAGCGCCCGAGCAAATCCGTTCGGACATCGGCAGCTACGTCGGTCAGCACCCCGGTTGTCTGGGAGTCGCGCGCATCGACGAGCAGACTCGCGTCACCTGGATGGAATCGTTACAGAATTCACCTCCGCCCGCGACTCTCACTCAAATGGGAGTGGCCGAATCACTCGCCGAACCACTTCGGACGGGGCAAGCGGCGGTCGTCCGGCCGGCGCGTTCGTACTGGCGCGGAACGCGAGTGCTGGTGATCTTTGCCCCACATCAACCCGGACTTCCTGGCGGAGGGTTAATCAGCGTTCTGCGGCTGCAGGCTCTCTTTGAAACGATCATCAACGCCAATGTCGCCGCCGGTTACGCGATCTCGATTACTGAAGCCGAAGATCCGGTTTTTACTCGCTACGGCACCGATACCGAACACCGGGACCAGTGGAATCAGTCGCTTTCGCTGAACTTCCGGGGAATCGACTGGCATCTGTCGGTCTGGCCGACACAGGACATTCTCGCCCGCGAAAGCCTCTCGTTGCCCAAGTTCGCGCTGTTGATCGGGCTGTTCACCACTTCGCTGTTGGCTCTGGCAGTTCACCTTGCTCAGATGGCGCGTCGGCGTGCCTTCGCGCTGGAGAACGAAGTGCGCGAGCGGAAACTGGCAGAACACGCCCTCAAGCAGAGCGAAGAGAAGTACCGCAGCCTCATCGAGAACCTCGAACAGGGGATTTTCCTTCAGGATCGCGAACACCGCTACGTCGCGGCCAACGCACAGTTTTGCCGCGGGGTCGGCCGGACCGAATCCGACATCACCGGAGCGACCGAGGTGGAACTATTTGGTCGGGAACGCGCGGCTGCTCACGCCGAAGAAATCCAGACAGTGCTGGTTGAAGGGAAGAGAGTCGAGAGCGAGGAGGAGACCACGACCGCCGGTCGCAGAAGGTGCGTGCGCCGAGTGCTTACTCCGGTGAGAGACTCATCGGGTCAGATTACCGGCGTTCTGGGAATCTGCTGGGACGTGACCGAGCAACGTCAGCTTGAAGCTCACGTTCACCAGGCCAGCAAGATGGACGCGATCGGTCAACTCGCTGGCGGGATCGCACACGACTTCAACAACCTGCTGACGGTCATTCTCGGCAACCTGGAAATCATGCTCGCGGGTGTTCCGGATGCTGACACGGGGCGCGAACTGGTTGTCTCGGCTCAGAACGCGGCGACACGGGCCGCATCGCTCACTCAGCGATTGCTTGGCTTCTCTCGACGACACCAACTCGACTGGGCACCCACGAATCTCAACAACGTCGTCACGGAAGTGGTCGGACTGCTTCGGCGCACCATTGATCCACTCATTCGCATCGAAACGCGCTTCGCTTCCGAACTGTGGACGGTGCTGGCCGATCCGATTCAGCTTAACCAGGTGCTGATGAACCTGTGTCTGAACGCGCGCGACGCGATCCCCGGCTCGGGGCAGATCACCATCGAGACTGACTGCATCCACGCTGCGGAACTACGGGACGCAAAGTTACTCAACGGGCGATCGGGGGAATATGTTCGACTGCGTGTGACAGATACCGGCACCGGCATGACGCCCGAAGTCAAGGCGCGGATTTACGAGCCGTTCTTCACAACGAAGGCGGTGGGCAAGGGAACGGGGTTGGGGCTTCCGATGGTGTTCGCCATTGTGAGGCAGCACAAGGGGTGGATCGAGTGCTCTTCGGAGGTGGGCCGCGGAACACGATTCGACATTTACTTACCGCGCGGGGAATCCTCCAAGTCGAGCGCCCCCGACCAGACTCCAACTCCCTCACGCCGAGCCGGCAAGGAGACAATTCTGATTGTTGACGATGAGGAAATGATCCGTCAGGTTGCCTCCGCGACTCTCCAGGCACGCGGGTATAGCGTGCTTCAGGCCGCGGACGGACAGGAGGCAGTCAATGTCTATTCCAAAGAACTCGATCGGATCGATCTGGTGATGCTCGACCTGACCATGCCCGTGCTGTCGGGTCACGAGGCATTCCGGCTGTTGCTGAATCTCAATCCACGTGTCCGGGTGCTCTTCGCCAGTGGGTATGCCGTGGAGCAACTGACCAATGTGGAGAAGGAGTTGATGGTGGGCTTCGTGAAGAAGCCTTATCGTCCGAACGATCTCATTCTGGCGGTTGAGGAAGCACTTCAGCGTCGCGGATCGTCTCAGCACGACCCCACCCAGCCGGTTCTTCCTCCGTCCCCATCACACTTCGCGATGTCCGCCGCGGTGGTTTAGTCTTGTGTTGGAGTCCCGCCTTCAGGCGGTCTTCAAGTAAGAACCGCCTAAAGGCGGGACTCCAACAAAATGCACCCATCGTTGCGGGTTGCCACACGCAAGCATCCTGGCGACACTCACGACGTCCACTTTCCCGATACTCCTCTGCGAGGATCACCAAATGATCGTGACTGACTCCATTCTCGACTTGCCCACACCCACAGGCCCGATGCGGACGTATTTCTACGCTCCTCACGAACCCGGACGCGCTCTCACTCCGCGTTCCGGGCTGGTGCTGTATTCGGAAATCTTCCAGCAAACTGCTCCAGTGCGCAGACTGGCGATTCAGTTCGCGAGTCTCGGCTATCGAGTCGCGGTGCCGGAGGTATACCACGCTCACGAACCGGCCGGGTGTGTTTTGGGTTACGATGACGCGGGGAAAGCTCGCGGAAACGCGCTCAAACAGATTATCGCGCTTTCGGACTTCGACGCCGACGCCCGCGTTGTGGTCACTGCTCTGCGTGAAGGAGAATCGACTGGAAAAGTCGGCGCGATAGGTATCTGTCTGGGCGGACACCTCGCGTTCCGAGCCGCGTTACTCCCGGAAGTATGCGCAACAGCGTGCTTCTACCCGACCGATCTGCACACGGGCACGCTCGGCAAAGGCGGTAGCGCGGATTCACTTTCGCGCGCCGGAGAAATCAAGGGTGAACTGCTGATGGTGTTCGGAAGACAAGATCCGCACGTCCCGGCGGCAGGTCGGCGAGCAATCTACGAGGCGCTCACGGAAGAGGGAGCGTGGTTCACCTGGCACGAGTTCAACGCGGCTCACGCTTTCCTTCGTGATGAAGGCGAGCGGTACGATCCTGCTTCCGCGCGGATGGCCATCGGTCTGGCCGACGACCTCTTCAGACGCGTTCTCTGATTGTTGCAGCGCGTGAATCAGTACCAGTACCAGTACCCCGATGGCTCAGAGGTTGACGAACCGGAGTAGGAGTAGGAAGGTTCTGGCTCGCTGGGCGGTGGCGGAGGTGGGGGGCTTGTCGGGGGTGACTCTGACGGAGGAGGACTGGAGGTACTTGTTGCGTATGGCCCGACCCCTTCACTCAACTGGAGCATGAACAGACCGAAACTCACCGACGACGTATTTGTCGCTGCAACGCTGTAGCGGACGGAATACGTACCGGCTGTCAGATACCGCGTGGCCGTGACGGGCGGCTTGCCCGCCACTGCCGTGAGCTTGAAAACGAGTTGCCCATTCTCGTCGTAGACAGCCATCGTCACTTCCGCACCGGCTTGCTCGGAGGTCGCACCGAGAGCGAACTGGAACACTCCGGCTTCGCTGAGCTCGAGTGTCGCCTCCTCGGTACTGCTCGGAGCAACGGTCCCCGCGGCAACTCCGTCGAAGACCAGCGGCGTGAGTCGGTTGAAGTCGGCCGCGAGGAAATAGCTCCCAGTGCTGTTTGCTCCTCCGGGATTGCGCGCCGACACTTGAATGTAGTAATCCTGACCCGCCACGGTATTGAGCACTTGAATGCTGAACAGCCCGCGGTCGTTCGAGAGAACCTGGAACGCAACCGCTTGGCCGTCGGCGTCGAAGACTCGAACTTGCGGGTCAACCGGGTTGGCATCCAGTCCCCAGACCATCACGTTCAACGTCACTGATGTGCCCGAGGAGATGCTACTGGTGCGCACGCGGTAGTTGTCCACGTCGTTGGCGGATTCGATCACGCCGCGATAGACCGCATCGAAGCGAGCATCGCTGGAATTGTTCGACGAAATGCCCAGAGCATTCGCCAGCAAGTCGTTGGTGCCACCATCAAGAACCGCGCCGAGCGTGGTCGTGATGGGGGCGAGAATTCCACCCAGCGACAGGAAATCGACCGCGAGTTTGTACCCACCAACTCCGAAGGCATTCTCCTGAGCGCCTTCGACCTTCACGAAGTAGTTCCCACCGAACAAGCCGGGACGGAAGCTCACGATCAGGTCGTTGTTGAGCGGGTCCACACTCTGGTCGCTGCCTACGACCCGACCGAAGGAGTTGTACACCGTAACCTTCGCCGTCAGGAGGCTGATCCCCGCGGCCTTGAGTCGAACATGAACACCGCTGAGCGAGGCGGTCAACAGGGGCGTCCTGAACTTGTAGAAATCGACATCACTGAGGGTCGTCATATCGCCGATTGCGAGGAACTGACCGTTCGACATTTTCGGAAGCGAACTGGCTTTCCAGATCGCATCGTTACTGCTCGCCGCGTCGAAGGCATCTGCTTCCCGTGTTCCGTAGAGTGCTCGAATGGCCGCGATGTCCTCGGTTGCAAGACTGGTTTGCCGCGCGTAGGCAGCTTCCATCACGGAACGCAACCCGGCACACGCCGAACATCCGCACGGCCCGCCCTCCTCGTTCGCGTGCGCCAGACCGAATGCGTGGCCCGCTTCGTGAAGCGCGACGGAAAACAGATCGTAACCGGTTGAGCCACCGAGGGTAAACTGAGCTGAGGAGTTCAGGATCATATCCCCGCTGAGTGTCGTCCCCGTCCAACTGAATGGCGAAGTGCTGGCGAGTGATTCCGCCGACAGCGGAGCCGCTGCAATGCGAATATCGCCGAAGCGGGAATCGCTCTGGACTGCGCCAATGGTTCCCAGCGCCTGACCGCCATCGGCAACAAGCCCGATGTCGATGTTCGTCTGCATAGCCCAGGTTTGGAATCCACGGAGAATCTCTTGCTGCCAGGCGGCCGAGGAACCAGCCTGCGCAAGCTCGGCACTCAAACTGCTCGTGCCAATCGGAGTCTGTGTGCCATCGGCCACGAAGCTGAGGGTCAAGTGTTCCGGGTCGGCCCAGGGAATGCCGAAAGTCGTTGGGAGTGTACGGTCTTCGAGCGTTTCGAGTTGCGAACCGAGGCGGCGGCGGGGGGCACTGCACTTCATCGGAACCTCACTGGTGGGCAGTTCAGCGAGCTTGCTGGCGCGGCCCGTGCTGGCTGATACCAAGAGAAAAGTGCAGTTAGTGGCAATCCGCCACGAATTCTGCACCTTCCCCGCACTTCAGCCGCTGCAATACGAGTCTGGAACTATCGCGGTCCGCGCAAGATTGCTCCACAATTTACCACGCAATTGACGCGCCCGCGGCGAGATTGCGAGCAAAGAAACTGAGGGCGGGCGAGAATTCAGAGGGGATCCGCAATAGGGTGGTCATTTCCGCCGGATGTTGAGAGCTTTGGCGTCCTTGACGATCTCGTTGAAGTCCGCATCGTTGCGCAGCGCAGCGAGGTCGGTGTCTGTGTCCACGATGTCCAGCGCGAAGCCGGTTTTCAGCCCGGCCCAGAGCAATTTCAGCGCCTCGAGCTTGTCGTCGGGGTGAGTCTTGGCCGTCAGAGCGTAAATGCAGCCGACCTGATAGAGGTTCGGCGCGCGGGTGTCTCGCAAGAGTGCTTCTTTCGCGTCGCGCAGTGCTTCGTCACGCTTCCCAGCGCGCGCCAGCAGCACTCCGCGACCAGCGCGAGCCGGAACGTAGTCCGGGTGGAACCGCACCGCTCGATTAAGGACCACGAGCGCTTCGTCCGGTCGGTTCAGTCGTTCGGCAAGGATGTGTGCTTTCAGTTGAAGTGCGAACACCGACGACGGATTGAGCTTGAGGGCTTCATCCACATCAGCAAGCGCGGCCTTCGGGTCATCCAGGCGGTTCTCCGCGCGCGCCACCCAGCTCATTTCGTCCGTGGGGGTGAGCTTGAACCCGGCGTCGCGGTCGGCTTTCGCGCCGGCTGGGTCGTTGTTGAAGTGTTTCGCGGTCGCGCGCTTGAAATAGACTCGCACGGGAGCGCCTCCGCTATCGAGAGCGCGGGTGTAATCCTCGATGGCTCCCTTGAAGTCATAGGTGGCGTGTTTGAGATCAGCACGCTGGATGTAGGCCTCGGTCAGTGTCGGGTCGAGCTTCAGCGCCTGGTCGTAATCGCCGAGAGCCTGCTCGTAGCGACGCATTCGGAAGAAGGCGAAGGCGCGGTTCATCCACGCCGGGGCGAACTCCGGCTTGAGCGAGATGCACACTCCGAAACACATCATCGCCTGGTCGTCCTGTCCCAGAGCCAGGTGAGCTGTTCCACGGACGAACCACGCCGAGAAGTTGGATGGGGCGAGCTGGTTGGCCTTTTCGAGGTGCCTCACCGCCTCTCGGTGCAGGCGCTGACGATTGAGTTGCGCGCCGGCGAGGTACAGGTCGCGTGCCGCGGTGAGTGGGATCTCGGCGGACTCCGCACGCAGCCGATCGGCTTCATCGTGATTGCCACGAAGTTCCGCAATCGCGGCCCGCTGTTCCCGCACGGCACGCGGAAGGCGATCTTTCCCGTAGCGTTCGGCCAGGATGTTCCAGCGTGCCGCGAGTTCGATTTGCTGAGTACGCTCGGGGGAATCGGTCGTCGCGGTGGCCTTCAAGCACGCGATGTGCGCCATCAGATAGAATGTCTCACCGATGTCGCCCGTCACACGCGCGCGGTCACCCTCCGGCAGATAGCGCAGCGAGTTCTCACGCATCCACGAGTCGGAGGAGTCCAGGTCATCGGGCACGCCATAGCGAACAAGCACTCCGCGGAGTTGTTCCAGTCCTTCATCTAGCCGAGAGGCAGAGCGTGTGCGATCATCGAGAAACGTCTGAGCGTCTCGGAAGGCGATCTGGTGGTCCGCGAACCGTCCTCGTGCTTCCAAATCGCGATTCCGTTCGCGGGAATACACCATTCCACCGAGCACAGCGATCAACAGCGCGGCAATGACGGCGACTGAGCCGGAGGAAGTCAGACGCGGGTGCCGGCGCACCCACTTTCGTGCTCGCTCTCGTAACGATGGATTGGAAGCGTGCTTCAGAGGCAGATTGGCCAGATGCCGGTCGATGTCTTCTCGAAGGTCTTCCGCTCGCTGATAACGCTGCGCAGGATCAGCCGCGAGGCATTTGCGAACGATCGACTCGACTCCCGGAGTGATCGCGGGGTTGCGCGCGCGGAAGTCGGTCGGCAGTTGCTGTCGGTCGGCAACCATCTGAGGGACAATCTGAGCGGGATACCCCTTGCGCAGCGGGAACGGGTGGCGCCCGGTGAGCAGTTCAAAGAGAATCACGCCAAGCGGGTAGAGGTCAGCCCGCTCATCGAGTCGCCCGAAGCCTGTGCTGAACGCGACGAGTTGTTCAGGGGCCATGTACGGGAGCGTTCCTCCGATCATGGCCCTTTCGGCCGAGCCGTGGAGCTTCGTGTCTTCCGCGAGATTGAAGTCGAGCAACATCGGTCGCCCGTCATCAGTCAGAAGCACGTTGGCTGGCTTGAGATCGCGATGGAGAATTCCTCTGCGGTGCGCGTGAGCCAGACCATCGGCCAACTGACCGACCAGAGCGAGAACCGCATCGACATAGGGGAGCGAGTCGAACTCGGTCCATCCTTCGGGCGCTGGCTGTGAGTTGCTGGACTCGGGACCAACGACGGAGGAAGAACCTTCACCGGAGATACCTGGCGTCACTTTCGATTCACCGGCCGCGGAACCTGTCCCGGCCCCCGACTTGGTTCCCGAATGGGTGGGAGCTTTCCCCAAGTTCAGCGTGCTGCGGAGTTCCTTCCCCGAACTGGGCATGATCGCCCGGTGGCTGATCGATTGGAGAACCTGAGCGAGAGTCGTTCGCCCAAAGTAAGGCATGCAGACCGCCTGGAACGGCCCGGCCCGGTGGAAGGAGTAGATCGGGACGATGTTGGTGTGTTGCATCTGGGCCAGCGTGTGTGACTCACCAATGATGTCACACGCCACCTTCAGAGCCACTGGCCGACCAGCCAGATCGCCCTGCTGCGCCAGATACACGCGGCCGAATGCCCCGCTTCCCAGTTCTTCAACCAGACGGAAACCCAGAAACTCCGTCCCGACGGCCGGCAGAGATTCGGTTGCCTCCGCCCACCGGGAGAGCATGTCGGAGTGTTCGCGAAGCTGTGGCCGAATCACTCTCGGCGCCTTTGCCCCATCCACTGGCGGGGGAGGAGCCCAGTTGGGATCGGATACCGCCGCCGTTTTGGCAAAGCGAGGAGGAGGCGATTCAAACTGACCAAGCACATTGGTCCGCACACCGTCCTCGGGCAGACGGCCCAACTCCGGCACGACCATCGTGCCGGCCTGCGAGCCGAGTTCCCACTGAGACGTATCCAGGTCGAAACGATCCCGATACTCCGTCGCGCGGACCGAATCCCCCACGCGCAGCCTCTGGCGGTACTCCTCGAACGCAACCGCTGCGAGAATCGTTTTGTTCTCCAGAATCACGGGAAATCGCGGAGTGTAATCCGTCACACGCTTTCGGCATCCGCGACTCCAGGCGTGTTCAAGATCGACACGGATCAACTCTGCCAGGACCGGCAGGTAGAGCGGATGATCGGGTTCCGGGAGGTGTTGCGCGAAGTCGGCGTCGGGTCGCTCGGCGAGAACCGCCTCGAACGCTTCCACGCGGTGCGCGAGATTGACCGACATCGGGAGTGCGGAGAAGGCTGTGGGCATTTCACGACGCTCGCGAATACAAGAGTTTCAGGAGGATTGGTGTGTCTGGGTTTGTCGAAAGGCTCTCGTCCTCGCCCACGTCAGACGCTCGCCATGTCCCTCTAAGCGCCCTGCGGTCGGCGACAACCCCAAACACCAGACACACCAATCCAACTGAACCTGCTACGGATACTCGAAGGAGTGTGACGAGAGTGAGACCTTCTCAAGCGAAAAGGCCGCGAAGGGTCACGACCCGCCACACCAAGCGAAAACCTTCTCAACTCCGATTCAGGCGCGCCCGAAAGTCCTGCAGCACTCGCTCGACGGTGCGCCTCGAACGACCGGTCTGGCGAGCAATCTCGCCCACCTCATACCCCTCCGTCCGAAGCTTGATGATGACCCGGTTTGACTCCGGCAGGGCGGCCATTTGTTCTTCCATAACCATCCGCAGAAACGCCGCGGCGGAATCATCGGTCGCGGTGGCGGGGTGACTATCCAGATCGGGGATCGAGGTGGTCTGACTCACTGCTCGCTTTTCCGCCTGATGAAACCCAACAAGGGTGCGAACCTTGTTGATTGCCAACACCATCAGCAGCCCCCAGAGTTCGCCTTGCGGAGGAACCTGATAGACTTGCCGACGTGCCCCCAGGAAGAAGGCGCGGAACACCGACTGAACGACATCGTCGGGGTCAAAGCGGCTGGAGAAGTTCGGGGTGCAATACTGGCGTGCCAGGGCGCGAAGTCGATGGGCGTAGCGAAGATAAAGGTTCGTCGCGGCGGCTTCATCGCCTGACTGATATTGCCGGAGCAAAGACTCATCTGTACCCGGAATGCTTGGAGGGTCAGGAACCGGAGGTGGATCGGGTGTACCGGGCACGGGCTGTCTCCAATCCACGGCGTCCTCGGGGCGACAGCCTCGTCACTCTATTCCAACGGCGGGTGGGTTCAAGAAGCACCCTCAAACCGTAGTGCGCAGTTTTCAGCTTGGCCCAAAAGTGCTCAAAACACAAGCGTGTTACGAGAAGCGAGTCTCCCCAATAGATTTGGCGTTGTGGAGGTTTGACCCAGCGGGCGTTAGCCGGCTGGGTTGCTTCAACAACCAGATTCCCTTACTGCACCCAGCAGCGGTCATGGCTTGACTTCCTTTGTCGCCAAGACGACACTTTCATCCACCTCGTTTTGACTCGCGGAACACTCAACACACTGGCCGGGAAGCCCTTCCCTTCAGTCTCCCCTGAAGAGGGTTACACGTGGCGAAGAAAACTCTTGTCATCGAGAGCAGCAACCACGAACGCTTCTTTCTGGCCCTCCAATCGGGAACGCTCCAGATTGGGGACAGCCCCACGCACCCGGAAGGCACCGTGCGACTGCTTCGTGTCGTCCGCATTCGATGCGAGGTTGATGTTGACGAGGATCGCGACAGCATCCCGGTCGATCAGGCGGGCGTGATCTCCCCTCAGATTCTCTTCGCGGGGACAGAGGTGCATCTCAAGCACGCCCACCTGCGCCTTCAATCGACCGCGGAGAGCAGTTCAGCAGTTGCTCCCGCGCTCAGTGGCAGCGCGTCAGAAGCGCCAGCGTCGATTCCCTCTTCCGGTCCCAAACGTTTGAAAGTGACTGACGGAGGAGACCAGGGGCGTTCGTTCGCGCTTCCCGATGCTGGCATCGTGTCGGTGGGCAAAGCTGGCGGCCCGGTCGAGATCGGCCTCCACGATCTCTACGTTGCGAAGATTCACTGCACCCTCACCATTGACAACGGCACGGTCCGCGTGACTCCTGTCGAAGGTCAGAACGGTACTCTGATCGACAACCAGAAGATCGCGCGATCGCAGATCCTCATGCCGGGAAGTGTTCTGCGAGTCGGCAACTCTCACCTTCGCCTCGAAGTCGGTCCCTTCCCCGATGAACTCACCGCACCCGAGAGTGCAAAGACCAATGGCAATGGAGTCACTCGCGCACTCCCAAAAGACGGAAGCGGTGTCATGCACGCGGCCGGTTCCGGTCCCAGATCAGCGACTCACAAAGTTGGCGATCCATTCGTCGAGTTGGTCGACCAGACACTCGGTCAGTACCACATTGACCGATTGCTCGGGCGCGGGCATTCGGGTGCGGTCTTCCAGGCCACCAACACGAAGACGGCTCAACTCGTCGCGCTCAAGGTACTGGCAACAGAGTTCCCATCCTCCCCCGCGGAACTCGAATGCTTCGCACAGGAACTCAAGGTGGCCCAACCGATTCGCCATGCGAATCTTGTCGCCATCGTGGGTGCGGGCAAGACCTCCACGCACTGCTGGATCGCGCGGGAGTTCGTCGAAGGTGAATCAGCCTCGGCGGTGATCGCGCGCATTGCCGAAGGCGAAAAACCAAGTTGGACACGAGCGGCCCGCGTTGTGGTGCATCTGGCCCGCGCGCTGGACCTCCTTCACCAACACAGGCTGGTCCACGGCAACATCACCCCGCGAAACGTCCTGCTCCAGACGAGCGATCATGCGACCAAACTCACGGACCTGCGCCTGGCGGAGATTCTCGCTAGGAGTCAGTTACATGAAAAAGTGAAGGAAAAGAAACTCCTGGCGGAGCTTGCGTATCTTGCTCCGGAACAGGTTGCGGCAGGTGGATTCGTCGATCACCTCGCGGACCTCTACGCGGTCGGCGCGCTGGCTTACGCGCTGTGTACCGGTCGTCCGCCGGTCACGGGGCAATCCCCCGCGGAGATCCGCGCCCACATCCTCAACGGCCACATGAGCAAGCCGAGCCTGGTGTACAAGAAGATTCCCGCCGCGTTCGATGCGGTGGTGCTGAAGTTGTTGGCGCGGAATCAGGAAGACCGGTATCAAAGCGCATCCGCGGTGCTCGTGGACCTCGCACCACTCGCGGAAAGTCATGATCTGAAACTCTAAGTCGCGGCTTCTCCCGGCGGTGACGATGAGCCTTCCTCACTCCAGGTGATGAAGTCAACTCTGCGGCAACGCGAGCGAGCCGGGATCGACTCCCGGCCCACTTCGTTGCTCACCCCAAACAGAAACACCCGGCGAGCTTGCCGGGTGTGATACCAGAGACGCGACAGTCTCGCATCTCACTGTTTCTTCGGAGGCGGGGAGCGCAACTCGAAGCGCTCGAAGCAGACATCCACTTCGGGAACGTCAGGCAGCCCACCATTCTTCGCCAGGATGCCGATTTGCAGAGGCGCTTTCTCTCCCCAATCCCTCTCGCCGTGAACGTCGAACGCCTTGCCATCGGTGCTGCTGGCGTACTCGTAGCTGTTCTTCCGCTTGGTCAACCTCAGCCACAGTTTCACGTCAGCCTTCTCGGGGGGAGCAACGTGATCGTGTTCCGTCTTGGCCTTCGTCTCGCGGATCAGACCCAAAGCGACACTGCCTCCCTTGACGTAGCTGAACTCGTAACTCCACTTCAAGTAATTATCATCGTCGTTGTACAAGATGAGCGCGGCCTGCTGGTACTCCTGCTTCGGCAAGAAGCCCGAGATGCAGGTGATGACCTCGAAGTCAGCGTCATCGGGCAGCGGGTTGTCGATGAGGTAGATGTTCTTGGCTGGCGGATCGTTGCGGGTGACCTCGTCCGCGTGGATCGAGCCGCGCTGAGTCGTGATCGTGAGCTTGCCCTTGTTCTTCGTCAACGACACATACTTCGCGTCAGGGCGAACCGGCTTCCAGCGCAGGTGGAACTTGCCGTCGAACGTGTCGCTGGCCACGAGAGTCGGCGACTGCGGATCGGGATTCGGGTTCGGGGCGCAGGCAACTTCTCCCACTTGGATGAGGTTGCCGACCCCGAAGAGACCCATCCCCACGCCGAGAACCGCCAGGACCGCGACTGCGGTGACCGTTCGTCTCGGCCCGCTTGTCAGCACAAGAGAGTTGGCTTTCATCACGACCTCCGTGAGTAGGGATGCTCAACGTAATGTGCCCGGATCTCTAACGCGCAAACTATCCGACTCTCCACTCCCACGCAAGGCGCTGATGGTAACGTGTCTATTGTGGGACATGACGAACGCCGGGCGTTCGCTGGTGCGGATTTCTTGGGATGTACTGTGAAACTCTTTCGCGGATCGCGGCGTTCGGAAACCGCGCCCGGAACGCTCCGGGTAAACTGAAATGCTTCGGAAAGAAGGCTTTCGTTCGAGTGGGCAGAGCCGGGATTGAACCGGCGACCTAGCGATTTTCAGTCGCTCGCTCTACCAGCTGAGCTATCTGCCCCGAATACATGTTGTGTTTATAAACGCGCCTGCCGGTAGCGTCAACCGCGCGGCTGAGGTTGTCGTTCAGATAGACTACTGGGAGAGCCTTCAGGTTCACCCTCCGACGGGATTGAAGTCGCGAGCGATGCGGACCATCACACCCATCACGATTCCGATCCCCGATAGAACCACCATCGCCGAGATCGTCCCCGGTTGAGAGAAAAACGCGAATAGCTCCGCGGTCCACACTCGTTTCGGTGGCTTCGGAGCATCGCGTCGGTCCAGAAGCGCCATTTCATCGGCACGCGGAGTCAC
>JAKEEV010000035.1 GCA_022616395.1 Planctomycetia bacterium
AACCGCTGCCGGGGTGAAGTGCGTGTGAGAGCAGGAAACGACGCGGCGGAGGGCAGTCACCCTCCGCCGTTCGCGTTCTCGCAGTGTTTACTTCCTGACCTGAGAGTGTGGAAGGCTCACGGCACCGCCGAGCAGGAGCAGTAGCTGCCTGCATCGGAACCGCGACCACGAGGTTGTCCCAGCCCGATGCAGGCAGCTACTGCTCCTGCTCGAAAGCGGTGCTGGAACAGCCTTCCTCACGGTGGGTGACAAACCATTCGCTCAGACGACGCAACATCGTCCTGCTGGAAGCCAGCGAGCTAAACATTCCGCGAGAACGAAGACGAAAGTAACGCACGACGAGCGCGATCACAAGCTTCGAGTGGTGAATTGTTGCCTCTGCCGAACTCAATGCGGTAAACTGCCGCAATCCCGCCTCCCTTCCCTTCCCCGCTGGTGTCATCATGATCCCGCGCGTTGCTACCTGCCTCTTCGTGTCCGTTCTCTTCGCTTCACCCGCGAGTGCCGCGGAGAAAATTCCGATCCTGATCGACACCGACATCGGCTCGGATGTGGACGATGCGTTCGCGCTGGCCCTGGCGGTCGCTTCGCCGGAAGTCGAGATCGTTGGAGTAACGACTGTGGGCGGTTCGGCGGATGATCGAGCGTGGCTCGCGTGTCGGTTCCTCACGCAAGCCGGACTGAAGAACATTCCCGTTGCGATTGGTGCCGCTCCTCCAGAGAAGTTCGGTCTCGATTGGCAGATTCAGTATCGCAGACACCCCGCGGCCATCTTCAACCGCACGCTCAAGCCCGTGAAAGAATCCGCACCCGAACTCATGGCACGTTTGGCAAAGGAGCACGACGGGAAGCTCGTTGTCGTGTGCCTCGGCCCGCTCACCAACGTCGCGTCGTTCATCAAACATCATCCAGACGCCGCGAAGAAGGTTGCTGAGTTCGTCGTGATGGGTGGGTCGGTCGCTGTGGGTTATGAAGGGAAGCCCAAACCAGAAGCCGAGTGGAACGTGAAGACCGATATTCCCTCCGCGAAGGCGGTGTTCGGTTCCGGGTTGCCGCTCGTGGTCGTTCCGCTCGATGCGACTGCAACCGTGAAGCTCAATAAGGCCGCGCGCGAAAAACTCTTCTCCGCACGCACCATGCTTACTTATCAGGTGCAGAACCTTTACGAATTGTGGGACAAGGAAACGCCGGTGTTGTTCGATCCGGTGGCGGTGGCCCTGGTGTTCACGCACAAGCGTCTCGTGGTGAAGGAAAGGCGGTTGGAAGTCACCGAGGAGGGGTTAACGGTGGTCAAGGAAGGCAAGGCCAACGCGCGAGTTGCACTGAGCGTCCAGGCGGATGAGTTCGTGACATGGTACGTCGATCGTGTGCGCGCGTTCGGAATGGAAACTCTGCCCGAGAAGCCCAAACACGCGACGAAGCTCGTCGATCCGGGAAAGTTCCCAGCGAAGGTTCACGTGGTCGAGGACTACGATACCGACATCGAGAAACGCTGGTGGATGTGCGGGAAGGCCGAGCTGAAGGACATTCGCCCCGGCGGTGTTCGCTCCCAGCGCGCGGTACTCACGCAGGACTTCGACGACCGCCAGGGGAACATGAAGACGATGGACCGCGCGGTGATCTTCAACCCGGTTCCCGGCCCACCGATGGGACCGAATACGCGACTCAAGTTCAGATACAAACTCACGGGGACCGACACCATCCGCGTGCAACTTTACAGCCTCACCAAAGGCTACCACCGCTACCTCTCGGTGAGCGGACTGGAACAAGGAAAGTGGGCGGAAGGCTGTGTGGACATGACCCAGATGCGCAGACCGGATGGCACCGGAGGAGCGCTTTCGGCCGATGAACGCATCGATGACATTCAGTTCTACATCGATCCGCGCGCCGAACTGCTCATTGATGACATCATCCTTTATGATGCCTCCGCAAAGGAGGAGAAGCGGCCGTTCCCGAAGCGTGTGGTGTTCACCGCGTGGTTCGATACGGGCAAGCAGGGCGCGGAGTGGCCGGGCAACTTCGAGATTGGTAACCACGAGAAACCGAAAACCTGGAAGCTCGCGAAGTCGGTGAAAGGACCGGACGGCAAGCACTGGGTGCGGATCGACATGCGCGGAGAACGCCGGGTGGACGCGGTGACAGAGTTGACCTTCAAGTACAAGCTCACTGGCACGGAGATGATCGGGGTACAACTCGGCTCAAAGGGAAAAGTGCTTGCTGGTGGGAACGCCGACGTGAAACTTCGTCGCGACGAGTGGGCCGAAGCGACTGTGCGCTTCAAGCTGACAGGCAAGGAGACCGCCAGCGAGATCACTTTCCTGCTGCCCGACGGAGCGGAGTTGCTCGTCGATGATGTGTTGCTCTACACACCCGGCGAGTGATACCGAATCGCGGAGATTCACTTTCTTCTTGTAGCCGGCCTCTGTGAGGCGGGAGCTTTCCCTCTTGGTGTTGCTCCGGCCTCACAGAGGCCGGCTACAGAAGGCAATCAGCACGATCCCGTATGAGAAAACTTGCGGCCAGAAACAGAAGGGCGACCCTCACTGAGGATCGCCTTCTCTGTTCGGAAGCGGCAGATCGCGGCGTTGTCAATTCTTCTTCTTTTTCCTCTTGCGCTTTTTGCCGTTGTCAT
>JAKEEV010000295.1 GCA_022616395.1 Planctomycetia bacterium
CCGATGTGTTGCCCGCACCACATTCAGGTGTACAAGAGCAAACCGCGCAGCTACCGCGACTTGCCGGTGCGAATCGCGGAACTCGGCACCATGTACCGTTACGAGAAATCGGGCGTGGTCGGCGGATTGTCGCGCGTTCGATGCATGACTCTGAATGATGCGCACCTGTTCGTTCGCCCCGACCAGGTGAAGGCGGAGATCGCGGGCGTATTGAGCCTGATGAAGAAGGCGTACGCGGACCTCGGCATCAGCGAGTACCGCTTCCGGCTGTCGAAGAACGATCCGAACGACAAGGTGAAGTATGTAGATAACCCGCAGATGTGGGAGAGCAGTATCAAGATGCTGCGCGAGGCGCTCGTCGAATCCGGTTTGCCGTTTTTCGAGGCCGACGGCGAGGCCGCGTTCTATGGGCCGAAGATTGATGTGCAAGTAAAGGACGTGATGGGCCGCGAGGAGACTCTCTCGACCATCCAGGTCGATCAGCACCTGCCGGAGCAGTTCAAACTCGAATACAAGGACAGCGACGACACCCCGAAGCGACCGGTGATGATCCACCGCGGCGTCATCAGCACCATGGAGCGGATGATTTCGTACCTGATCGAGCTATACGCGGGCGCGTTCCCGGTGTGGCTTGCCCCGGTGCAGGTCGCGATTGTGCCCATCGCCGACCGGCACTTCGACTTCGCGCAGAAGTTGGCCGACGACTTGACCGACAAGGATTATCGCGTCGATGCCGACCTCAGCGACAAGCGGATGAACGCGAAGATTCGCGATGCACAGTTGCAGAAGATTCCGTACATCCTCGTGATCGGCGACAAGGAGATTGCTGCGAACGCGGTCAACTTGCGGCTACGGACTGAGGAGAAACTTGGCGTGCGGCCGATCGCGGAGTTCATCTCGATGCTGGAACAGGTGGTCACTTCGCGCACGCTGAAGCTGGTGCCGTGACTTGGCGAACGGCCGGCGTGAGCCGGCTGGTGAGAACAGGCAGATCTCACCAGCCGGCTTACGCCGGCCGTTCGCCTATGTCTTCACATGCACCACGGTGCCATAGTGCGGATGGAAGCTCAACGCGCCGTCGACGAGGCCCCAGAGCACGCTGTACGGCGGCTCTTCACGCGGATACGAGATGTAGCCGTCAGTGAGTACCAGCACCGCGTTCACTTCAGGATCATCACGCAGTTCGTCCATAGCGGGACTCATATCGCTGCCGCCGAAACCAGTGACGCGATAGCTCGCGAGTTCCGCCGGGTCGATCCACTCATCGTCGGTCACGCCCACATCGCACTGCATGATGTGAACTTGATTCACTCCCGCGCCTTCGCAGAAAGCGGCCAAAAGCCCGAGGATGCGCGGGAGTGTGTTCACCATCGACCCGCTTGTATCAACAACCACGTGTAGCGCCCAACCTTCGCGCTTGCGGCCAGCGAGAATTACTCCATCGTCGCGATCTGCCCCACGACGACTTGGGCGCGAGTAACTTCGCGGGCCGGGTGACACCGCGTCGAGCCAGTGTTGAAGCGCGAGTTGCCACGGCGGTTGATACGCGGTCGCGATGGCTTCCATGAGCGTGCGCGTTGCGCCACCATCAGGCCCTTGACCGTGCCCAGTCGTTGCTTGATCCATCTGATCGCGCAGTTCCTTGAGACTGACAGCGCGCACGGCTTCTCGGCGCACGCGCTCGCGGTTGGCGGATCGTTCCTTCGGGCCGAGTTCCGGCTCAAGTTCGGCTTCGTCTTCCGCGGTGAGCGCATCGCCGCACGGATACTCGTCCGGCTCGTCATCGGCTTCTTCCACTTCATCCGGCTCCGGTGGAACGAGTCCCAGTCGTTCGAGTTCCTGCTGAATCGCGGACTTGGGTTTCTTTACCTTCTTCGGTTTCTTCTTTCGCTCGACTGTCCAGCAACCGTCGCGTTTCGCGCTCGCTCCAGCGCGAGCCAGTTCCGCGACAAGCGATTCGAGAGACTCTTGCCGCGCTCCGTGTCGTTCCAGCCCGCCAAGCGGCACCGGACGATTGAGTTCAATTGCGAGAATGTCGTTGATGACGTAATCGTGAGCGACGTTCACCAGATACGGCTCGGCGTTCCCGGTGCGGCCGAACGTGTCGAGAGCCAGATGCATGAGTTCATGAGCCACTACGAATACGAGATCGGGGAGCGGTGCCTCGGAAAACACACGCGGATTCACGAGCATCAACCCTGAAGCGCCAATCGCCGCGACCGGATACTTCTTCGTCACCTTCAGGCGAACACTGTGGCACAGCCCACTCAGGTGCGGCAACGTCGCGGACACCAGTCTGAGTGCGCGGGTGGCGTTCGCGGAGGCGAGTTGTTCGGGTGTTGGTTCGTCAGGCATCTTGGTCTCCATCACCCGCTCCCTCGCGGTTGCGAGTCATTCGCGCGACACCTCGGCGGGCTTACGCCGCGCCGTTCGCCTTTCCCGCTGGTAGTCCGGTCACGGTCTTCAATGTGTCGAGCATCACTTCGCTGGCTCCGAGTGTGGCCCAGAACGCAACATGGTCGAGCAACAGCGCGAACCGGAACTCTTCTTTCATCGCGGCCAGAAACGCATTCACCTTCGCCGGGAATGGAGCCAGGGCTTGCGGATCATCTGGCACCAACAACTGGAAGCTGTTGACCGCTTGCCGGATGCGGTTGACCACGAACCACATTGCTGTTTCCGATTGTGGAAGCAGGCTCGGATCTTCGATGTAGTCTCTCGCATCGCGAAGTTCGGCCAGTCCGTCTTCGCACAGCGCGCAGAACAAACCCGCGTCATGAGGAGTGAGTCGACCGAATGCCAGCGCTCGGCGTTCACCCAGCGTGAGTTTTCCCGCTTGCTCCGCGAGTTGCATGTCGCGTGAGAGCATTGCCCAGGCTCGCGGAGTGGAGAACGGCACTGGATCGGGCGGAACTGGCCTCTGAAGCGCCTGCGGAATGTACTTCACGAAGGAACGAATCTCCGGCCGCACGCCGTTGGTTTCCGCCCAGGTTAACCACTCTTCGAGATCGACTCGCACCGGGAGCACGAACACCCGGTTGATGAGTGCGCTGGAGAGCGTGCGGACCAGAGCGCGATCCTCGCTCCGGTTACCGGCCGCGACCACCCACGTTCCCTTCGGCAGCCGATATTCACCAATTCGGCGTTCCAGCAAGAGCGAATAGAACGCCTTCTGTACATCGGGTGGCGAAGCGGGGAGTTCATCGAGAAAGAGACAGAACGGCTTGTCATCTTCGGGAAGCAGGATGCGCGGCGGGCAGAAGACGGCTCGGTTGCCGACCAACTTCGGCACACCGGACACATCTTCCGGCGCGATTTGCGTTCCGAGTAGCGAGCGCAGTTCGAGACCAGCTTCGCGCGCGGCTTGCCTCACGATTTCCGATTTCCCCACGCCCGGAGGCGAAAGAAGCAACACGCTTTCCGTGTCCGCCAGGCATCGGATCAACTCCTTTGCCTGGGAGAGCGTGACCGCCGGGAGTGGCGGGGTTGTGGACATTGTTTTTCGTAGGCCCGCCGAGCCGAGGCGGGCTTCATAGTAGTCATCACGCTCCGCGTGATGTCGCGAGCGCAGCGAGCGAAGAGAAATACACATCACGCGGAGCGTGATGACTACTCTGAAAACAGTGCCGCTCGGCTCGCGGCACCTACGTCAGAGTTTCATCTCCAAGCTCAGTCCATGCAGGGCGAGCTTGGCTTTCACTTCGCGGAGCGTGGTTTCGTTGAAGCTGCGGACTTCGAGCAATTCGTCGTCGTTCAACACAACCAGTTGGCGGACGGTCGTGATGCCCGCGGTTTCCAGCGACTTCGTTGCCCGCACCGAGAGTTCGAGCTTGTCGAGCGTCCAGTTCAGTTTCTCTTCGAGCGTGGTCGATTCCGCCGGCGTGCCGAGCCAACTCGCGGCGAATCGGCGTGCATCGTCCTCGCTCACGCGGCCAACCGCAAGCGCTCGCACCAGTTGCTCCGTGAGTTGCCCGCGAGCGCCAACCAGATCGAGTGCGCGGGCCAGCGAAGCCCACGCACGCGGAGTCGAGAAGGGCATCGCCTTGTCCGGCACGGGGCGAAGTAGGGCTTCAGGGTTCTGTTCGATGAACTTCACCACGTCGTCGCGAACGCGGTTGCTCCGCGCCCACGTCAGCCATTCGGGAACATCAATGCGGACATTCAGAATGAGTACGCGATTCACAAGCGCGCTGGAAATGGTGCGCACAAGAGCCTTGTCTTCGGCACGATTGCCCGCGGCGACAACCCACGTTCCTTCGGGAAGCAGATACTCACCAACCCGGCGTTCCAGAAGCAGCGAGTAGAACGCTTTCTGTACGTCAGGCGCGCACGCGGGGAGTTCATCGAGGAACAGACAGAACTTGCCGGCGTTTTCGGGCAGGAGCACGCGCGGAGGACAGAACACGCTCCGTTCGCCGATGATGCGCGGTACGCCGGAGACATCTTCCGGCGCGATCTGCGTTCCGAGCAGCGACTTGCACTCCAGCCCTGCGTCGGCGGCTGCCTGTCGCACAACATCGGACTTGCCGACACCCGGAGGCGAGAGCAGAAGCACGCTCTGTTCGTGAGACAG
>JAKEEV010000296.1 GCA_022616395.1 Planctomycetia bacterium
AACCACAACACCCACATGGCCAAGAAAACTGCAACCGCGACCCCGCCGACTTCGCCCGCCAATAACGGCGCTGCGAACTCCGACACCATTCTCCGCGAACCAGCGGAGGTGCGCTACGCCGATCAGCTTGAAGCTCTCAAGCAGAACGACACCGAGACTCCGCCAACGAACTGGAAGCTCTCTCCGCGCTCGGTTTTGACTTACATCATCGGCGGCAAGACGCTCAAGGCAACGATTGACGGCAAATCGCGAGAAGTGCCGATCACGAGGAAGTTCTTCGGAGACAATGGCGTTGTCGAACGGGCCATCGTGACGCTCGCCTCCGAGCGCGCGCTGTTACTCGTCGGGGAACCGGGTACAGGAAAGTCGTGGGCGTCTGAACACCTCGCGGCTGCCATTTGCGGAACATCGCTGCTCACCATCCAGGGCACCGCGGGGACGACCGAAGAGCACATCAAGTATTCGTGGAACATCGCGCGCGTGATCGCGGAGGGACCAACTCCGCAGAACATGATTCCTTCGCCAACGATGCTCGCGATGAAGTCCGGCGGCTTACTGAGATTTGAAGAACTCACGCGCTGCGTGCCTGATGTGCAAGATGCGCTCGTCTCGATTCTGTCGGATAAAGCGGTCGCGGTGCCGGAGTTGCCCGGCGACAGCATGGTGTTCGCCAAGCCAGGGTTCAATGTCATTGCTACCGCGAACACACGCGACCAGGGTGTGAATGAACTCTCGGCTGCTCTGAAGCGTCGATTCAACTACGTCTACATTCCGATTGTGGGCGATCAGAAGACCGAGGTGAAGATCGTTCAACAGCGCGCATCAGAACTGCTCGAACGCTACAACCTGCCTGCCAAACTCAGCCCGCCGGTGATCGAGCTACTGGCGACTGTGTTCCGCGAAATCCGCAACGGCAAGACGACAGACGGAGTGAGCCTCAAGAAACCCAGCACGACGCTCTCCACGGCCGAAGCCATCGGTGTTGCGCTCGATGCCGCGCTTCACTCGCGGTTCTTCGGAAGCGGTGAAGTTGGACCCGCGGACATCGCTCGCAACATGGTCGGCGCGGTGGTGAAGGAAGATCAGGAGGATCGCTCCGCGCTCAAGGAATACGCGACACTCGTCGCCAAGAAACGCGGCGCGAAGGACAAGAGCTGGAAAGAATTCCACGACGCACTGGTGGAGCAAGTGTGAAGAATGATTTCACCGCAGAGGGCGCAGAGGGCGCGGAGAAACCAAAGACAGGAGAGATCATGAAAGAAAAACTCAATGCCATCTCCGAATCCATTATCGGCGCCGCAATCGCGGTTCATCGCGAGCTTGGGCCGGGGCTTCTGGAAGCGGCCTACGAAGCGTGCTTGGAGTACGAATTACAGGATCGTGGGTTCTTGGTTGAGCGACAGCACCCGCTTCCGGTCCGGTATCGTGGGGTGTTGGTTGACTGCGGCTTCCGACTCGATCTGCGAGTGAACGGTCTTGTCATCGTGGAACTCAAGGCGGTCGAGAAGTTGGAGAAGATTCACGAAGCTCAAGTAAACACATACCTGCGCCTGACGAACCTTCATCTCGGGCTGCTGATGAACTTCAATGTGCTGCGACTGGTGGACGGTGTCAAACGGGTGGTCCGCGATTTTCCTGAATAACGAAACTTGCCCCGCGGAGGACGCAGAGAATCGTATCGTGAGGCTCTCTTTCCTCTCTATTCGTTTGTCTTTCTCTGCGCCCTCCGCGCCCTCTGCGGTGAAATTCTTATGTCTTCTGCTTTGACCGATGCCGGGCTGGACCCCGCCGAGATCGCGCGACGGGTTGATTCCGTTCTGGCCGAGCCGCTCTATTGGTTCCCCGTTCGGCACCACTCGCCGAGTACCGCGCGGCATGTGGCAAACGCAATCCGAGCGCGCAAGCCGAAAGTGGTGTTCGTCGAGGGGCCGTTCGAGTCGAACCGCCTCATCCCGTTCATCACCGATTCCGCGACCGCGCCACCTATCGCGATTTACTCGTCGTATCGTGATGACAACAACGTGCTGGGGTTGAACGGAGTTGCCAGCGCTGCACCCGACATCCCCGCGCGCTTCGCGGTGTGGTATCCGCTCACTTCGTACTCGCCCGAATACGTCACGATGAAGACCGCAGCCGCTATCGACGCGGAAGTCGTGTTCATCGACCTTCCTCACCATGCGCTGGTGCGTCGGCATGCGCCTGCCCCAGCGCCGGCCGGACCGCCACCGACACGCAACGCTCCTCCTCCAGGCGCACAGAACGAGGATCGATTACTCACGTCGAGCGGCTTCTATCGACGACTTGCGGAGGCCGCGGGCTTCAAGTGCTGGGATGAGGCGTGGGATACGCTCTTCGAAAGCCCGCACACAACCGATCACGAAGCCTTCCGCCGCGAGATGGCGACCTTCTGCTGCGCGGCTCGTGCGACCGCCGACGACACGCCGATGTACGCACAAGACACCATTCAGCGCGAACGGCACTTCATGAGGACGATTCGCGACACGCTTGCCGCGAAGAAACTCAAACCCGAAGACGCGATGGTGGTGTGTGGCGGGTTCCACCTGTTCCTCGATCGCGCGGACAACACTCCTCCGCCCGATTGCCCGGACGGAACTGTCTACACGACCGTGGTGCCATACTCGTACTTCCGCGTGTCCGAGATGGCCGGGTACGGAGCGGGCAACCGAGCGCCGCAGTTCTATCAGACGTGTTTCGATCTGGTCGCCGATGGCCGAGCGTCCGACATCGCAATGGAACACGCCATCGCGGTGCTTCGCCAGATGCGAAAAGGTGGCGACCCGCTTTCCACCGCAGATGCAATCGCCGTCACGCACCACGCGGGGATGCTCGCGCGCCTGCGCGGGCGCGGACACGCAACGCTCGACGACATTCACGACGCGCTCATTACTTGTTGCTGCAAGGGGAACCCCAACGAGGAAGGAACGAAGCTCCGCGGAGCGATGGATTCAGCCGGCATCGGTAATCGGATTGGGAAAGTGACATCGAAGCTCGGCCGATTGCCAATCGTGAACGACTTCCACACACAACTTTCCGATCTCGAACTCGGCGAGGTCCTGGGGAAAGAAAAGAAGATGGCGGTGAAGCTCGACAAGCGCGAACCGCTTGCTGCGCGCCGATCCGCGTTCTTCCACCGACTCAATTACCTCAAGGTGCCGTTCTGCAACATGACCAACGACGGCGGGGACTTCTCCGGCACGCTCTTCCGCGAGCACTGGCAATTGAAGTGGGATCCGAGAACCGAACCTGACCTGATCGAGCAGAATCTTTACGGAGACACGGTCGAAGCCGCGGCTCTCGCGCATCTGCGCGAGGCGATGGCTCAGGCAGGCACGAACGCGGGCCGAACGTGCGCGCAGTTGCTCGAAGCGGTCGATATGGACATGCCCGACCTCGTGCAAGCGGCCGAGGATGCTTGTGGAGAAGCCATTGACACCGATCCGTCGTTCGTGTCTCAGGCGCAAGCTCTGATGTGTCTCGGGAGGCTCGATCAGTACGCGGTGTTCCGCGGGTTGCGTCGAAACGTACTCGAAGACCTGCTCACGCGCTGCTACGACCGCGCGTGTTTCGCGCTTCCCAATGCCGCGGCCGTGCCCGAAGAGGAACAGCAACCCGTTGTGAACGCGCTCATCTCCGTGGCCGAAGTGGTGCAGCGGGCGAACTCGGAGCGATTCGACCGCGATCTCTTCGCCGAAGCCGCTCGGAATGCCGCGGCTCAGTCGCCGGTGCCGTTTCTGCGCGGAGCGTTCCTGGGTCTGCTTTGCGAAATCCGTGAGTTACCCGCCTGCGCACTCGCCGCGGAAGTGTCTGGGTTGGCTCAAGCGGCCGTGGAACAGATGGTGACCGCGGGCGACCTTCTCGATGGCATGCTTGCGGTGTCGCGAACTTCGCTCATGCTCGGCGCGGATGCGCTGGTCGCTGCTGTCGATGAACTCTTGCGGGCCGCGGAGTGGGATCCGTTCCTCGTCATGCTTCCGCGACTCCGCGCGGCCGTGGAACGATTGTCGAACGCGCAGAAGGATTCGCTCGCGGCGGTTGTTGCTCGCCGATACGGGCTTTCGGGAGTCGAAGACGTGCGTGCGATGACAGGCAGTCTCGGAGCAACAGCGCTTGTAGCGCGGCTCGATGCCGCCGTCGCCGCCACACTGAAAGATTGGCCTTTGTGATTCGTTCCAAGTTCCAGAGTTCCAAGTTCCAAGTTAACGACTTGGACCGTTGTGAACTCTGGAACTTGGAACTCTGGAACTTGGAACTGCAGATGTCCACCGATCCGCAGACACTGGCGCGCTGGAGGCTTGTTCTTGGCAAGTGTGCCGAGGAGCACGGCATTTCGTGTGAAGGCAACGGCGAGGCGGAGCGCGTCGAGCAACTTGTCGGCTTCCTCTTTGAAGAAGGCAACGGACAAGGGAACGGTCGGCCCGGTGGAGCAGCAAACGGGCGTCCGAGTCGCAGACAGCCTTCGCGTCGACCGACAGGCGAGCGCGCTGGCGGCGGTTCGTCCGACGGACTGACCGTTCCCGACTGGGTGGATCAGGTTAACGAACTCTTTCCGCAGCAGTCAAAAGAAGTGATGCAGAAAGAACTCGTTCGCCGACGCGGGATCGCGGACCTGTTAGAGAAGCCGGAGTTGTTGGAGAAGGTTGAACCGAACCTGGACCTGGTGAAAACGCTGCTCACGCACCGAGACTTGATGAACGAGAAGACGCGAGTATTGGCACGCAAGGTCATCGATCATGTGGTGGAGGAACTGAAAAAGAAGATGCAGGTTCAGGTTGAGCAGACGATCATCGGCGCGCTGCGCAAGGACCGGCACTCCCCCCGCAAGGTGTACCGCAATCTCGATCTGAAGACCACACTGCGACGCAACCTGAAGAACTTCGACCGCGATTCCGGCAAGTTGCTCGTGGATCAGGTGTTCTTCTTCGCCGCAGAGCGCAAGAAGAAGCCGTGGCATGTGGTGATCGTCGTCGATCAGTCCGGCTCGATGCTCGAAAGCACCGTGTTCTCGTCGGTCATGGCGTCCATCTTCGCCGAACTGCCCGCGTTCAAGACATCGCTCATCCTGTACGATACGCGAGTGGTCGATATGTCCGACCAACTCGGTCAGCCGGTGGATGTGCTGATGAACGTGCAACTCGGCGGCGGAAACGACACCGCGCTTGCGCTCCGATACGCGACATCGCTCATCCGTCAGCCGAAGCGGACGATCCTCGTACTCATCAGCGACTTCTACGAGGACGATGACCGGATGGAAAACTTGATGGTGGATCAAGCGCGTTATCTCGGCGACAGTGGAGTGAGGCTCGTCGGACTCGCGGCTCTCGGGTACGCTGCGCGGCCGTTCTACAAGAAGACAGCAGCGGACAAGCTCCGGAAGGTGGGGATGGACATCCTCGCCTGCACACCGGAGCAACTGGCCGAGTGCATGGCAAAGATTATCCGTGGGTGACCGTAGTCCTCACGCTCCGCGTGGTGTGTCTTTCTGTCCACCGCTATCGCGTCGGCATCACGCGGAGCGGGATGTCTACGATTCAGAACAGCACACGGCGTGTGCTGTTCTCTCTGAAAGAACCATCATGGCCGACGAAGCGCAAACTGCGGAAAACGATACGCCAAACGACCCGCACACGCTCGCGCGCTGGAGGCTGGTGCTTGGCAAGTGCGCGGAGCAGCACGGCATCTGCTGTAGCGGAGGAGGAGCGGAAGCCGAGCGCATCGAGCAACTCGTTGGCTTCCTCTTCGAGCCAGGTGGGGAAAGTAGCGGTCAACCCAGCGGTGGAGGGCGCGGGCGCGGAGGACAGGGACGCGGGAAAACGTCCGCCCGCGAGGGTGGAAGCGGGGACTCGCAACTCACCGTTCCCGACTGGGTGGATCAGGTGAACGAACTCTTCCCGCAGCAGTCGAAAGAGGTGATGCAGAAAGAACTGGTTCGCAGGCGCGGGATTGCCGAGTTGATGGAAAAGCCGGAGTTGCTTGAGAAGATCGAGCCGAATCTGGACCTGGTGAAAACGCTGCTGACACACCGCGAGCTACTCAACCCGAAGACTCGCGTGCTGGCTCGCAAGATCATCGAGCAAGTTGTGGAGGAACTGAAACGCAAGATGCAGGTGCAGATCGAACAGGCGATCACGGGAGCCATTCGCAAGGACCGGCACTCGCCTCGCAAGGTGTATCGCAATCTCGATCTCAAAACGACTCTGCGCCGAAACTTGAAGAACTTCGATCAGGACTCCGGCAAACTGCTGGTGGATCGCGTGTACTTCTACGCCGCGGAGCGCAAAAAGAAACCGTGGCATGTGATTGTGGTGGTCGATCAGTCCGGCTCGATGCTCGAAAGCGCGATCTTCTCCGCGGTGATGGCCTCGATCTTCGCGGAACTGCCCGCGGTGAAGACGTCACTGGTGCTTTTCGACACACAGGTAGTTGATCTCTCGGATCAGGTCGGCCAACCCGTTGATGTGTTGCTCTCCATTCAGCTCGGTGGCGGAACGGACATCGCCAAGGCGCTCGTCTACGCAAACGAGTTGGTGCGCGAACCTCAGCGAACAATCGTGGTGCTCATCACCGACTTCTACGAGGGCGGCTCGGAAGAGAACCTGGTCGCGCAAACGCGGCTCATGGCCGATGGTGGAGTGCGCATGATCGGTCTGGGCGCTCTCGGTTACGACACCCGACCCGCGTACAACAAGCCCACCGCTTCCAAGCTCACGAAGGTCGGTATGGATGTGCTGGTCTGCACGCCGGAAAAGCTCGCCGAGTGCATGGCTCAGATCATTCGCGGATGATTTTCGGTGAACCGCGACCGTGACAGTAGTATCAAGGGGTGGCGGCTGAGGTCAGCAGTTCTCGTTTCGGGGTGTTGAAGCGCCCCCTCCCCCCGCCACCCCCCCTGCTTTTCTCCTCTTCTTGGTTTTCCCAGGATTTGTGGGGTTTTCTCACTTGGCGGTGCAAAGAAGCGGCCGTTATGGCCCCCAACTCCTTGAAA
>JAKEEV010000297.1 GCA_022616395.1 Planctomycetia bacterium
CGAAAGCGGTGCTGGAACAGCCTTCCTCACGGAGCTTGCCTGGCCAAGCGCTCGGACGACGCAACATCGTCCTGTCGCACGCGACGAGCTGGACAAAGAGCCGAAGAACGGGATTGAAGGTAACGCGGGTCGCTGCGCGAAGCAAGCGCGGAAGCCTCTCCCTTCGCGTGCGAAGGGAGAGGAGAAGTCCGGCATCTACCGGAATCTGATCTTCTTCTTGAAGGTGTTGTTCTTCTCGTCGGTCTCGCGAACGCGGTCTTCCCAGTCGATGGTGGCTTCGACCTCGGCGTCCGCGCCCCTGACCAGCCCAATCAAGTTCAAGTTCAGGCCACCGGTCTTCGTCGCGGTATTCGGAGCAGGAACCCGGAAGCGGTAATACTCATTCCCGTTGTGTTTAACCTCCCCCGACCGGACCAAAATCAGGAAGTCGGCCCCGGTCGATCCCTTTCCCTTGTTCAGGTAGTGAATCACCAAATTGTTCGTCTCCTGGGTGATGTCCGTAATCACGAGGTCCGGCAGCTCGGTCCCGGTCTTGTAATCTCCGCGCGGCGGTGGCTTTCCACTGGAGGCTCCCTTGATATAGGTGTTGTTGTTCACGCGTTCCTCGGTGAGTGTCTTTTTCGGGTCGAGAGTCACGCGCACTTGCGAACCGAGATCCTCCTTATTCTTGGCCCCAAGTTTTGCAATCGGAACCTTCACGGTCTCGGTCGCGAAAACTCCCGCCGGCACCGGCACCTCGACCGTAATCGACACTCGCTTGGTTTTGGCCTTATCTTTCTTATCTTTCGCCTTCATCCGAAGCGTGGTGCTCACCGTCGCCTCGACCATCGTCCCTTTCTTGGCCGCGCCTGGTCCCTGATTCTGAAGTTCGATAACCAGGTTGTCTCCGTCCACCTTGAGGTCCGAGACGATCAAGACCGGTTTTGCGTCCTTGGGTTGTTTATCCTGTCCGGTCGCCGGCAGAAGAACGAGGAAGCCAGCCACAATGGTCAACCAGCCAAGTGCTCGCATGATGAAATCCCCGAGGTGAGAAGGGCGTCAAGTGACAGTATCACGGAACAATGCACAAGGCAATCGGCTGCGATTCGCCCTCCTCTGCACGATCCGGTATCATGTCTCTTGCCTCGCCTCGCTCACTCCTTCCCGGAGTCCTTCCAATGCTATCCCGTCTCTTCGCGATCGCGCTCTTCACTGCCTGCGCGTTCTGCGTCTCGATTTCCCCTGCTGTGGAAGAACCCAAAGACAAGGACAAGCCCAAGGAGAAAGCGAAGGAGAAAGGCAAACCGAACAAGCTCGCCAAGGAAAGCAGCCCCTATCTGCTTCAACACGCCTATAACCCGGTGAACTGGTATCCGTGGGGACCGGAAGCATTCGAGAAGGCAAAGAAAGAGAAGAAGCTCATCTTCCTCTCCATTGGCTACAGTTCGTGTCACTGGTGTCACGTGATGGAGCGCGAGTCGTTCTCCAATGCCGACATCGCGAAGATCCTCAACGACAACTTCGTCTGCATCAAGGTGGACCGCGAGGAACGCCCGGACATCGACGACATCTACATGACCGCGCTCAATGTAACGGGCATCGATGGCGGCTGGCCGCTGTCGATGTTCCTCACTCCCGAAGGCAAACCGATCTTCGGGGGCACTTACTTCCCGCCCGAAGACAAGAAGGTGGGCGACGACACGATTACCGGCTTCAAAACGGTGCTGAACAAAGTCATCGAGTTCGACAAGGACCGCGCCGACCTTCTGAAGCAAGCGGACATCATCGCGGAGAAAACAGTTGACGCTCTGGAAGCCAATAGCCGGCTCGTTGCTCTCGTTCCGATCAACCGCGAACTGGTCAGCGATGCTCTGGAGTTCTTCGACATCGACCCCGAACACGGAGGAACCGGGAGCAAGGCTCGCATGTATCGAGGAACGAAGTTTCCGCGCCCGCCGGTGTGGAGTTTCCTGCTTTCGCAGAGCAACAAACCGGGCAACGAAGCTCTCAAGAAGAAAGTAACCCTGACGCTGACGAAGATGCTCGAAGGAGGAATCTACGATCAACTCGGCGGCGGATTCCACCGCTACAGCACCGAACGCACCTGGACCGTTCCTCACTTCGAGAAGATGCTCTACGACAACGCGCAACTCGTGGAACTTTACAGCGAGGCGTTCGCGCTTGATGCTCGGCCCGAATACAAGCGCGTGGTTACCGAAACGCTCGGCTTCATCAAGCGCGAGATGACTTCGCCGGAGGGCGGGTTCTACTCCGCGCTCGACGCGGATACCAACCACAACGAAGGCGAGTTCTACGTGTGGACGCTCGCCGAGATCAAGAAGATTCTCGGTAACGACGCGGACACAGCACTCATTCGAGCCGTGTATGGTATCGGAGCGCCAAACTTCGAGGAGAAGTTCCACATCCTTCGGTTACCCAAACCGCTCGCGGAACTCGCGAAGGAACAGAAGCTCACCGAGGCGGAGTTACTCGCGAAACTCGAACCGCTCAAGAAGAAGCTCTTCGACGCACGAGCCAAGCGCGCGCGACCGTTCCTCGACACCAAGATCATCGCAGCCTGGAACGGGCAGATGATCGCCGGCTACGCGAAGGCCGGGCAAGTTTTCAAGAACAAGGATTACACCGATGCCGCGGCAAAGGCAGCCGACTTTATCCTCACGAAGATGAGCGACAAGGACGGAAGGCTCTTCCGTATCTTCGCGGCCGTTCCGGGTGAGAAGCCTTCAGCGAAAGTCCCTGCGTTCATCGACGACTACGGCTACATGATTCACGGGCTTCTGAATCTTCACGATGCGACCAGCGACAAGAAATGGCTCGATGCCGCGAAGCAACTCACCGATCTGGTGGTGAAGTGGTACGGCGACCCGGTGAAGAGCGGCTTCTACTTCACCGCCAGCGACGCCGAGAAACTCTTCGCACGAGCCAAGGACAGCTACGATGGCGTGCAACCCTCCGGCAACGCACAGATGGCCCGCAATCTGTTGCGACTCTGGCAGAAGACGAAGGACGATACCTATCGTGACCGGAGCATCCGCACCGTGAAGGCATACGCTCTGGCTCTCAAGATGAACCCGACGAGCATGCCCGCGATGCTGCGTTGCCTCGACGAGTTGCTTGATGCGGCCGGCGAGCCAGAGAAGCCCGCTCCGAAGGACAAACCCGATGTGAAGAGGCCAAAGGAATCGGCTGATGTGGTCAGTTCCAAGCTCACGCTCGATCCCGCGAAGGACGGCAAGCGGGCGTTCACTCTGGCTCTGGAAGTCGAGGCTCCCTGGCATCTCTACGCCAATCCGGTTGGCCTGGAGTTACTCGCGGAGTCTCAGACGGAAGTGACGGTGTTCGTGGGCGGAAAGAAAGTAGACGCGAAGATCGAATACCCGAAGGGGAAGGCGATCACCGATTCCACCGGCTCGAAGTATGCCGTGTACGAGGGCGTGTTGGCGATCAAGGGAAGTTTCCCTTACAGCGAAGGCGAGGTGGAAGTGCGCGTGAAGATCGTCGCGTGCAAGGAAGGAACATGCCTGAAGCCGAGCATGTTGAAGTTGAAGTGATTTTGGCGAACCCCGCCCGCAAGGGCGGCGGGTTTTGGCGAACCCCGCCCGCAAGGGCGGTGGGTTTTGGCGAACCCCGCCCGCAAGGGCGGTGGGTTCAGAGCCGGAAGCGTCAGCGACGGAACACAACCCACC
>JAKEEV010000298.1 GCA_022616395.1 Planctomycetia bacterium
GTTTGTTGAGATTCGACTTTCCGAAGCCGGCGCGCGCAAACACGAAGCTCCGTCTCGACACCAAAGACTCGATTGGGAAGCAGACCTGTGTCTCGGGCTTAACGACCTGCATCCACTCGTGAATTTCTACGTTCTTGTTGTCCCCGGCGTAGACATACTCGCCGAACGCAAGGTGTCCGATCGGCGCGCCGGGGATGTTGTGCCCGGCGATCTCGCGCAACACGTCCTGGGAAGGAAAGGCGACCGGGCTGCCCACATGAGGCAACCGTCTGTGCGAAGGCACGAAGGTGAGACTCGCCGCCGAGCGCCGCTCGACGCCGAGCACGCGAATGTTCACCCGGTACTTCAGATACTGCTCGCGGAGGTCTTCCGGAACTGGCCTGTCTTCGCGCAGCGCGCGGATGTTGAACTCTTCGCCCGATCCGAACGATAACTTCCCTTCCGAAGAGAACGAGGCAATGCGGCCAAGTACTGCCTCGTCCGGGGTTTCGAGCTGTACCAGCACGAAATGCCCGTGCATCGGGATGTTCTGGAAATCGTTTCGATACGGAAGCACGAGGTCGGCATGAAACTCAAGGCCACCTTGCTGGAAGCCGCGAAAAATGCCGACGATCTGCTGTCGCGGAAACAGGTCTAGATCCGCCATTTCGCGACTCCCCTACCCGTATCGCTTCTGCGCAGGATCTGAATCCTGCAATTGGAAGACGTCCAGCGTACGCGATTGGTCCCCGAGCGTGCGGCGGATCCCTTCATAGATGTAGTCCTGAAGGATGTCGAAGTCGAAGTCGACCAACGCCGCGTTCTCGTGCGCCTTCTGCAGGCAGCGAGGATAGTGGGGCACCGGAAAACCGTTGATGGCATCGGCTAGCATCGATCCGAGAATGACTTGCGCGTCGTCCTTTTGCGCAGTGAAGATATCTACCGGCCAAACCGGGTCGCGCGGGTGGGAGCCGAACTTCACGAGAAACATCTTTCCGCCGACGAACTTGTTGATCTCACGGCCTTCGCTTTCGCGATCGTCACCGCGCGCGAACTCCGACCAGACGTAAGCCTTCTCCTCGACACTTCGCGGAACCTCCACGAACGCCGGA
>JAKEEV010000036.1 GCA_022616395.1 Planctomycetia bacterium
CGAATCGAAGTCGCAGTCTCTCCCACCGCGGCCAACCAACCCGGCAAGCTCAACGGAACCATCGTCGGTGTGCAACTTCAGAAGGCAACCGTGGGAGCGGCCGTTGTGGATGTGGAAGTGCTCAATATGTGGTGCGCGGATGGCATGCGAAGTATCAAGCTCTCGGATGTTCAGAGTCTGCGTTTCTCGAACCCCGTGATCGAAAGCGAGTTTCGCCGCGCTCTCGATGTGCTGGCTCTGAGTCACGACAGCCAGAAGAAATCGGTTTCGCTCCACTTCGCGGGCGAGGGGAAGCGAAAGGTTCAGGTGGGTTACGTGATCGAAGCACCAATCTGGAAGACAAGTTACCGACTGGTGATTAAGGACAACGAGAAGCCTTACTTGCAGGGTTGGGCGATGGTCGAGAACCCCACGGACGAGGACTGGACCGGCGTAAAGATGGCTCTGATCTCTGGCCGACCGATTTCCTTCAAGATGGACCTCTACAACCCACTCTACATCAACCGCCCCATCGTTGAACCCGAACTTTTCGCCTCGCTTCGTCCGGTGACGTATCGCGGAAACATGAACGGCCGCCAGCTCGTGAACTTCAGCACTGGCGTGTTCGGGAGCGAGGGTGGCGCACCAGTTCCAACCCCGTCCGCTGGGCCGCCAGGTGCAGTCGCGACCTACGGCGCGATCACTGCTCCGAGCGCTGGCCAACCCGGAAGCACTTCCACAGCCCCAAAGCGAATGGGAGTGGATTTCAGTACGCCGGCTCTCGGGCCGTTGCCGCTGGCGCTGGACGCCAGTGTGCCACTCGTCACGACGAATGACCCGGTTGCCGTACAACTGGAGCGGAAGCGGTACGCGGCGGATGTGGGCCAGCAACTGGCTGGCCGAATGCTGACCGGGAGCGTGGGGAACGCGGCGACAGCGGGTTCGTTGGGAGATTTCTTCCAGTATGTGATCGACCACCCCGTTACGCTTGCCCGCCAGAAGAGCGCGCTGCTTCCGATTGTGGGCAAGGACATCGAAGGCACTCGCGTCTCGATCTACAACCC
>JAKEEV010000299.1 GCA_022616395.1 Planctomycetia bacterium
GACGCCGTCCTCGTCCAGAAACGAGGTCTCGATGTCGAGCTGCGTGAACTCCGGCTGCCGGTCGGCGCGCAGGTCCTCGTCGCGAAAGCAGCGTGTGATCTAGGGGGCTTAAAGACTCACCCCGATTCTGGAACAATTGAGCGCGGACGCTCTACTTTCCTCAGGCAACAGCCACCGAATGCGAATCGGCATCGTCACCGACATTCACGACGAACACCTGATCCTCGCCCGCGTGCTGGCCGAGTTGCGCAGCGCCGGCGTCGATGCCATTGTCTCGCTGGGCGATACCTCCGACCTGCACGGCAAGTACGAAGCGGTCACGGAAGTCACCGCGCTTCTCAAGCAGTACGAAGTGGTCGGAGTGTGGGGAAACCACGATCACGGACTTTGCCGAGACGTTCCCCCGGAAGCACGTAAGCGGTTCCCGCCTGCGGTCTTCGAGTACATGTCAACGCTGAAGCCGCGAATGGAACTGGGAGGCTGTCACTTCACGCACATCGAACCGTGGCTCGATACCGAGAAGCTCGAAGACCTGTGGTGCTTCGATGGGCGACCCGAAGACCCGGACCGGCTCGAAAAGAGCTTCGCCGCGGTTCCTCACCGCGCGATCTTCCTCGGTCACTTCCACCGCTGGCTGGCGGTCACTGATCGCGGACGCACCGAGTGGGATGGCTCTGTTCCGCTGCACTTTGAACCCGATTCGCGGTATCTTGTGGTTGTCGGGCCGCTGTTTCGCGGAGACTTCGCGATCATCGACACCGACCGCTGGGTTCTCGAACCGCGCAGACTGACGAACTCCTCCGTCGAACCGTCGGCGTGAGCCGACGGGTGTATCCCAATGAAACTCATCCTGGCCATCATTCAGCCCTCGAAACTCGACGCGGTGAAGGAAGCGCTGAACAAGGTGGAGGTGTTCCGCCTCACCATCGTGGATGTGCTCGGCTTTGGTCGGCAGAAGGGACACACGGAAGTGTATCGCGGACACGAGTTGACCGTGAACATGCTGCGCAAGGTGCAGTTGCAGATCGCGGTGAACGAGGACTTCGTGGAACCAACGGTCAACGCGATCATGGATGCAGCGCGCACCGGTCCGGAGGGTCGTATCGGCGATGGGAAAATCTTCATCCTGCCGCTGGAGGACTGCATCCGCATCCGGACAGGCGAACGCGGCCCGGAAGCGATCTGAACGCGGAATGTGATTGATAAACTTTTGTACAGTCAGATTCTCCGACAGTCAGATGGTCAGATGGCCACTTCTTGGATTTGGCCTTCTGACTGGAAGTAGGGCCGCCTTGCCGAGGCGGGCTTTCAGGAATTCGGAACGCGGAACGCGGAATCAAAGGCAACAAACACCCACCGTGTCTTTGATTTTCATTCCGCATTCCGCGTTCCGAATTCCGCATTCCCCCGGTGCCGCTCGGCTCGCGGCACCTACAAAACGGCGACCCGTCTGACTTGTGTTTCGCTCATCCGACTCTTAGCCGAGTTTCCACGGCTTGCGATATTCCTTCGTGAGCATCGCGGAGGCTTCCTTATCTCCGACAATCGTTTCTGTCTTCGGCTCCCAGGTGATCTTTCGGCCGGTGCGCAGCGCGATGTTCCCCAGATGGCACACGGTCGCGCTTCGGTGGCCGATTTCCACATCGCAGATCGGAAGCTTGCGCGTCTTGATGCACTCCAGCCAGTTCTGATGGTGGTTGGTACTCACGTAGAGCTTCGTCTCGCCGGTGGGGAGCTTGAACGGGTCCGCGACCTTCTCGCCGTTGAGAGTCACCGTGATCGACCCGCGATTGACGTGGATCGTTCCCTTCTCCCCCTCAAACGTGACGCCACCGGGATAACCCTTCCCCAGCGAGCAACGAACGACCACGCCATTGGCGTAAGTGAAGGTTTGCTTCGCGGTCTCCGGTGTCTCGAACCACTTGTCCTTGTGGAATGTCGCAGTGCCTTCGATCGTGGTTGGTCCGCTGTCGTCCATTCCGAGCGCCCACTGCGCGATGTCCAGATCGTGTGCGCCGAAGTTCGTCTGCTGGCCGCCGGAGTAGTCCCAGAAGAAGCGGAACAGATAGTGAACGCGATTGACGTTGTATTTTCGCAGCGGAGCCGGCCCGAGCCAGAAGTCGTAATCCAGTGCCGCCGGCGGATCGCTGTCCGGCACCGGTTTCTTCGCGCGCTCGACCCAGTTTGGCCCCGGCAGCCCGACCTTCACTTCCTTGATCTTGCCCAGCGCGCCATTGCGAACCAGTTGACATGCCAGCCGGAACTTCCCGCCATATCCACTGCGTTGCTGACTGCCGGTTTGCACGATGCGTTTGTTGTCTCGAGCGGCTTTCACCATCGCGCGGCCCTCCGCGACAACGAGCGTTAACGGCTTCTCACAGTAAACGTCCTTCCCCGCCTTGCACGCATCGATCACGGGCAGCGCGTGCCAGTGGTCGGGCGTGCTGATGAGCACCGCGTCGATGTCCTTGCTCTCCAGAAGCTTCCGGTAGTCGCCCGTGGTGATGGGAACAGTCCCACCCTTCTCCAGATCCTTCGCGGCCGCGGCCACGCGATCCTTGTCGACATCGCAGACGCCGATCACATGCTTCCTGATCGCGTTCATGTTCGGCTTCCCCTGGTTGCCGACACCAATACAGCCAACCCGAACCGTCTCGTTTGGCTTGTCTTGAGCCAGGAGTGCAGCTCGGTAGGTAACCGCGGGCAGCGCGAGGAATGCTCCGCTTGCGGCGGAAGTCCGGAAGAACTTTCGGCGAGTCATGCGCGGCATAGATAGCTCACGGGGAGGAGGGGAAAACGGGGAACGAAGATTAGTGTAGCTGAAGAGACTCCGACTTGCACGTGCAAGTCGGGTTGCTATAGTCCGCGCCCCCAAGTGTCAGGATGGAACACGATGCGGCGCTATTGGCGAGCCTCTGGCGTGTTGTTGGTTCTCCTGTTGATCGGGTGCGGAACCACCAAAATGACCGATTCGCCCCGAGCGGCCACCGAGATGCTGCTTGTGTCGCAGGCGGTCGATTACGCGGTCGCCCAGATTGACTTCTCGCATCTGAGCGGTCAGACAGTCTTCCTGGATTCGGCACCGCTCGAGAGTGGCGTGGTGGATAAAGGCTACCTCATCAGTTCCGTGCGTCAGCAATTGCTCGCGCATGGCGCGCTGCTTCAGGAGGACCGCGGGCGAGCAACATTCGTTGTGGAGTTGCGTTCTGGAGCCATCGGCACGGACCGCCATAGCATGATGGTCGGCACGCCGGCCGTGTCGTTGCCTTCGGTCTTGCCGGGGATTCCGACGAGCATTCCCGAGATCGCGCTGATGAAAAAGAGCGATCAGCGCGGAGTCGCGAAGATCGGTGTATTCGCCTACAACCGGATCACTGGTCGAGCGTTGTGGCAGTCGGGAACGGTGGAGTCAACCAGTCAGTTAAAGGACACCTGGGTATTTGGCGCGGGGCCATTCACGCGGGGTACGATTCGACAGAGGCCTGAACTGGCCGGTGAACCGCTTCCAAACCTCCCCGCGGCCCTGATCGGCTCGAATCGCCCACCAGAATTGCCGACGCATCGCGGAGTTTGGAACGAGCGATTTTTCCCCAACGATTCCCCCCCTCCTTCCCCACCAAAGCCAGCGACTTTGGTGGATGCGGTCAGCGTGCCGCTCCTTTTGGGAAGACCGAGTTCGGGAAAACCGAAATGAGCGCCTTTGCGGGGGTGTACCCTGGCGCGAATCGAATGTGTCGCGTGAATCTGTAAACCCCGATTGCGGTTGATCCGATGGATGGGAAGTGGGATACCGTTCACGAAATGTCCGCGGATCAGCGCAATCGGCGGCATGATTTTTGTTCTAGGATTGAGGTACCGGTCGCTGGCTTCCGAGCCGGCAAGTCGCCCCCGGAGTTCACACCATGCAACCACTGTCACCACTGATCGAAAAAGAATCCGCACGACCAAACTGGGAACTGCTGCGTCGATTCGGCTGGTCCGTCGCGAGCATCTCCGGCGTGTATTGCGTCGCGTGGCGCGGGCGAGACGAAGTCGTCTTCGAGTGGCGAGGAGATGGGTGGTATCGTGTCGGTGGACGAGGCGCTGCGGACGAAGTGTAAACTTCACTTCAGGTACACTTGACCCGAACCGAAGGAACGAGGTAATAGAAACCCTTGCCCTTCTTGCAGTTCCAGACCAGAACTGTTTCACGTGGAGTTCGGCATCAGTTTCGCTCATAACCCGCAAGGATGACTCGCACGGGTTCATCGACCCATCGAAGTCCTTCAGTCTGAGTGTGTCACGGTACTTGGGGCCGACAGATAACAAAGGCACGGACCAAACACCAAACACCAACGCAGACTCGAAGGGGAGAAGAAACCGCCCCCCCGTCCGGGAAACGGTATCCATGAACACAGATGATCGCCAGCCGCAGGCTCCCGAGTCCTACCTGACCTTCTGGGAGCCGCAACTTGACTCCGCACCACCCTCCGCCCCGCTCCCGAATCTGCCTGGTGAGACGAAAGACGCTTACCAGGAATTCATGAACCTGACCGAAGAGACACCGGTCACGGTGAATGTGAAACGGCTCTGAGCGATCCGTGTCTGAACGCTTTTTCACACCCGACGTGCTCGGTCCGGGAGAGTACGAACTCACCGGAGCCGAGGCCCATCACCTCCGCGCGGTTCGCCGATTCAAACGAGGCGACCAAGTCACGCTCTTCACCGGCGATGGCAACGAATACCCCGCCGAGATACTTTCGGCGAGCAAGAAAGCGGTCTTGCTGCGCGTGCTTGAGGCTGTCGCGGTGGATCGGGAACTTCCCTTCCCGCTCGTCATCGGCTCCGCGATTCCCAAGGGCGACCGAGCCGACTTTCTGATCGAGAAACTCACCGAACTGGGAGTCACGCAATTCGTTCCGCTCATCACGGAGCGCTCGATTGTGGAGCCGAAGCCTTCTGTCGTGGCGAAGTACCAGCGAGCGGTGATCGAGGCGAGCAAGCAGTGTGGTCGCAACAGGCTGATGGCGATTGACCAGCCGCGGAAGTGGGTGGACTTCCTCAAGCGAGATGATCTTCCGCGAACTCGACTGGTGCTTCACACCGATCCCGACTTACCCGCGATGAGCGCGACGGGCGAGTGTGTGGTCGGGGTCGGCCCGGAAGGTGGATTGTCGCTGGAGGAGATTAGCAGCGCGCTTGCGGCCGGGTGGCAGCTCGTGAGTTTGGGTCCGCGCGTCTTGCGAGTGGAAACAGCAGCAATCGCAGCCGCAGCGAAACTGGGCGAACGGCCGGCATGAGCTGACTGGTGTGAGCGTCGCGGCGTCAGCCCGACGGTGTTTGTCGCGCACTGTCGGGCTGA
>JAKEEV010000300.1 GCA_022616395.1 Planctomycetia bacterium
CTGGGCAATCGCATTACCTCGGTGACCGTGGATGATCGAACCAACTCCCTGATTGTGGCCGCGGACAAGGACACGCTCGAAGTCGCTCGCGCTCTGATTACCAAACTCGATGAGCCGGCCAAGCCGAAGAAGTGAACACCAGCCACGCTCGCCTTTTTTCCATCCGTAAGCGACAATAACTCGCGAGATTCTCTCCACAGAACTGTCGCGAGTTTCGCATGCCTCATCGACCGACGTTTGACGACTTCGCCGCGCTTGCGCGCGAGCACACCGTTGTTCCGGTGTATCGCCAGCTCACCGCAGACACGCTCACGCCCGTTTCCGCCTTCTGCAAACTGCAAGAAGGCGACTGGTCTTTCCTCTTCGAGAGCGTCGTTGGAGGAGAGCGCATCGGGCGTTACAGTTTCCTCGGAGCTGGACCGTTTCTGTTTTTCGAGGCGCGCGGGAATCGCATCCGCATGTCTCAGAACGGTCGGCAGTGGAGTGAAGTAACCGTCACGGACCCGCTCACCGACCCGTTGCGGTTATTGGAAGACTCGCTCGCGCCGTTCCGCGCACCCGCCCTGCCCGGCCTGCCCCGATTCTGCGGAGGCGCGGTTGGCTACGCGGGCTACGACACCGTTCGCTACGTTGAACGATTGCCGAACGCTCCGCCGGATGACCGCAACATCCCGGATCTCTCTTTCGGCTTGTACGACCGCATGGTGATCTTTGACCATGTGGCGAAGACCGTGCAGGTGGTCGCCCACTGGATCGGGTCGAAGGAAGAAGGCTTGCCACAAGGTGAAGAGCAACTCCGGGCGATCTACCGCGCCACCTGCGCCCGCGTCGATCAGCTTGTGGAACGGCTTCAGCGCGGAGTTGCGGATATTCAGTTGACGGACATCGATCCACGCGCTTCCATCACCACTCACCACTCACCACGCACCACGCACCACTCCAACTTCACGCGCGAGCAATTTGAAGCAGCGGTCGAGAAGGCACGCGAATACATCAACGCGGGCGATGCGTTCCAGATTGTGCTCAGTCAGCGGTTCCGCACGGAAACGCGCGCGCGGCCGTTCGACATCTACCGCGCGCTGCGAGTGGTGAACCCAAGCCCGTTCATGTTCTATCTGCGTGCTGGCAGCGTCACTCTTGTGGGAGCTTCGCCGGAAATCATGTGCCGCGTGGAGAACGGAGTCATCACCAACCGCCCACTGGCCGGCACACGCCGACGCGGAAGCACACCGGAAGAAGATCGCAGACTCGCGGACGAACTGGTGAACGATCCGAAGGAGCGGGCCGAACACATCATGCTGGTCGATCTCGCACGCAACGATGTGGGCCGCGTCTCGGAGTTGGGCAGCGTGAAGATCAGCGATTTGCTCGCGGTGGAACGCTACAGCCACGTGATGCACCTTTCGAGCACGGTCACGGGCACGCTGAAGCCGGGCCTGACGGCATTCGACGCGCTGCGCGCAAGCCTGCCCGCTGGCACGCTCAGCGGCGCACCGAAAGTGCGCGCGATGGAGATCATCGACGAACTGGAACCTCACCGTCGCGGGCCGTATGGCGGTGCGGTGGGTTATGTGGACTTCAGCGGCAACATGGACACGTGCATCGCGCTTCGCACGATGGTCTTGCTCGGTCAGACGGCTTATGTTCAAGCCGGCGCCGGATTAGTGGCCGATAGCGTACCCGCCACCGAATATCAAGAGACGGTCGATAAAGCGATGAGCTTGCTCCGCGCGATTGAAGTTGCTGAAACCCAGTTGTGATGCATAACAGCCGCACGCGGACGACGCGGATTTCAGCGCGGATATTCGCGGATGAAAGCAACGATTCGGTTTTGATCCGTGTTGATCCGCGCTGAAATCCGCGTCGTCCGCGTTCACTCTTCTCCGTGAGGTTCACCATGCGCCCGTTTCTCTCCCTCGTGTTGCTTCCTGCGTGCATCATCGCGTTCGCGGAGGAGCCGAAGAAGCCTGTGGTGACCGGCGATCCGGCTCGCGTCGAGCGCATTCGCAAGGCCACGATGCCGAAGATTGACAAGCCGGTGTCATTCGATTCGCCGGAAGCCGACGCGATCCTCTCGGCGCTCGAAGTGTTCCCCGAAGACAACCCGTGGAACCTCGTCGTCACCGACTGGCCTCTGCATTCCAAGTCGAAGGAGATCGTTGCCTCTATCGGCAACGACAAGCCACTGCGCTACAACCCAGACATGGGCTTCGTGCTAGTGCCGCCCGATCAGAAGAAGATCGACGTGAAGCTCGTGAGTTATCCGGACGAATCGGACAAGGGACCGTACCCAGTGCCGGACATCGTGCCCATTGAGGGTTGGCCCGCGCATTACAAACGCGACCCGAAGTTGAAGAACCTCACGCTCGACGATGTGCAACGCGACAAGCTCAAGGAAGGTGGCGACCGGCACGGCATCGTTGTCGATCCGACCACCCGCGTGTTGTATGAGTTCTACCAGTTGAAGAAAACCGATGCCGGCTGGCAGGCCGCGTGTGCCGCGAAGTTCGATCTGAAGAGTAACAAGCTGCGTCCCGACGGCTGGACGAGCGCGGACGCGGCCGGGCTGCCGATCTTCCCCGCGGTGATTCGTTACGATGAACTCAAACGCGGGTCGATTGATCATGCGATGCGTGTGACCGTGCGCAGAACTCGTCGGGCGTATGTTCACCCCGCGACTCACTTCGCCAGCCGCCTGACGGATGAAAACTTACCGCGTATGGGAGAACGCATTCGGCTGAAGAAGGACTTCGACACGTCGAAGTTCTCCGCGGAGGTGAAAACCATTCTGGAAGGCTTGAAGAAGTACGGAATGCTGGTCGCGGACAACGGCATCGAGTGGGCAATCTCCTGCGCTCCAGACCCACGCATCCCAAACCTTCACGAAGAGCTACGCAAGGTGAAAGGCTCCGCCTTCGAGGTCGTCGTTCCGCCGACGGGCTACAAGCCGCCGAAGTGATGTGACGACTACCATTCACAGCTTTTTTGGGAAGTGGGCAGGCTACATCTGTTTTGTGTAGGTGACGTGGATGAACTGCATGTTCATCATCGGAGCAACCACTTCCCATTCTGTCTTGTTCGTCGAGAGCGCGTGCGTTGCGTACCCCGATGCCTCAAGGGCAATGAGACAGTCGCCAGCCTTCCGGCAATCGTCGTGGGATAGATCGGCCTTTTGATCTGTGACAACCTTCTCAATCACATCGAGTGTCTTGCGGAACTGATTTGGTTCTGGTTCTCCGGCAGGCGTCGCGTGTGGCGTTAAGGCAGGTGTGATAACTGCGGCGAGTTGTCGCAACGTCGCCTCAACTTTGCACCGCTTATTACGTCCCCGCTTACAAGTTGGGAGGTTGGTTTCAAACCGCACCGTCTTCTTCACTGGTCGTTCAGCGGCACGGGTGCAATCGACGCGATCCCACAAAACTGTATCAACGTGTTTGGTTGATCGGAACCAGTCGTAAA
>JAKEEV010000301.1 GCA_022616395.1 Planctomycetia bacterium
ATCACCGCGGCGGCAACGAGCGGCTTCACCGACTCGATCGCCTACCTCGAAGAGCGATCCCAGTGGCGCGGGGACGTCCACGACATTCCCTGTCGGCCAGATGATCGCTTTCGGCGGCAAGGAAACTTCCACGACATCCATTACCACCTGCGCATTCGCGGATCGGACGGTCGCGAGGTGTCGTGGGAACCTCGGACGTACAACCCGTTCTTCGGTTGCCGCGTGCAGTTCATGGAGTGGTTCGGGGACGTGATTCTGTTCATCTACGAAGAGAAGCATTCGGTTTACGTGAGTCGCTTCAGTCTGAATGCTCCAGCGCGGTTCCACCCGATCAACGATTACTGGATTCTCGACGGTAATCAGCTCGCTCACATCGGCTACCGTGAGACGGAAGTTCGCCGGCTCTTCATTCCGGGTCTTGAAGAGTTGCCTCCTTTGTCGGAGAGCGAAGCAGCCAAACTCGAACTACTGCCGACCCGACCCGATTGGGCGAAAGCGCAGAACCAAGCGTAAGGTGATTTAAGCCCGCTCCCTTGCGGTCACGGCTCGTTAAGAGGGCAACTCGCGACACAACGAGCCGCGACCGCAAGGGAGCGGGTTCGGCATGACAGAGTTAGGGTGGCTCAGATGGTAGACGCAATCTCGTCGGTTCGCGGAGGGTATGATCGCTGGTCGGCGGTCTACGATCACGATGCGAACCCGCTTCAGGCGCTGGAAGAACCCGCGATGCGCTCCGCGATTGGAGAAGTTCGCGGGCTTGCGGTTCTCGATCTCGGCTGCGGAACCGGTCGGCATGCGATCTGGCTCGCTTCGGCCGGCGCGACCGTCACCGCAGTGGACTTCTCCGAAGGTATGCTCGCCGAAGCTCGGCGAAAGCCCGGCTCTGAGAAGGTAAATTTCATCGCTCACGACTTGCACGAACCGCTTCCCTTCGCGGCCGGCGAGTTCGATCTGGTCGTGAGTGGGCTGGTGTTGGAGCATCTGCGCGAACTCAATGGTTTCTTTGCTGAGGCTTGCCGAGTGCTCAAGTCTGGCGGGAGAGCTGTGATCTCCGCGATGCACCCCGCGATGTTCTTGAAGGGCACCCAAGCACGCTTCACCGATCCGACCTCGGGCGAGTTAGTCGTCCCTGGTAGCGTGCCTCACACGGTAGGAGCGTTCGTCATGGCTGCTGTGCGTGCGGGCTTCACGCTCTCGGCGGTCGATGAATCCGCGCCCGATGCGGAGTTCGCGTCCCGCTATACGCGCGCGGAGAAGTACATCGGCTGGCCGATGCTCGTCGTGCTGAAACTTCAATCTTGAATCGGAGCCGGAAGCGTTAGCGACGGTTTTCATTTCCCGTCGCGACACTTCCGGCTCCGATTAAGAACCGTCGCTGACGCTTCCGGCTCCGATTAAGAACCGTCGCTGACGCTTCCGGCTCCGATTGATTCAAGGAGTGAAACATATGGGTTGGGCGACAGGCTACATCGAGAAGCTCAAGGCGGGTGAGACGGTCTCGTTTCGGCCTCGCGGAAACTCGATGTCCGGCAAGATCGAATCGGGGCAACTTTGCACCGTAACGCCAGTCGATCCCGCAACGCTTCAAGTCGGCGACATTGTGCTGTGCAAGGTCAACGGCCAGGAGTATCTGCACCTCATCAGGGCGATCCAGGGTCCGCGATTCCAGATCGGCAACAATCGCGGGCGCATCAACGGCTGGGTGACGGCCGGCGCCATCTTCGGCAAGTGCATTCGGGTCGGTGAGTGAAGCGCCAGTGGAGTGAGCAATTGAACTACTGTCGCGGAGTTGCGATCTGTTCGATCAGCGCGATTTCTTCCGGTTCCAGACGGAGATTGAACACGTCGAGATCAGTTCGCATGTGGTCGGCGTTGGTCGTGCCGGTCAGAACAATCATCCCCACATCAAGAGCGAATCGAAAGACAACCTGAGCGAAGTCCACGCTGTGTCGCTCGGCAATCCGGACGACTTCGGAACGTATCAGTTCGTTGAGGTTGGCCGTTAACAGGGAGAAGCCCTGGTAGACCACTCCGTTGGCGGCGCAGAATTCCCGGACTCCACGATCCCAGCCCCGCACCGCGTAACATCTGTTCTGAACGAAGCGCGGGCGCACGCGTGCCCCCTTGCACAACTCCTGAAGCTGTTCCAGACTGACGTTACTGACTCCGAGTAACCGAGCGCGGCGGCTGTCGTGGATGGCTTCCATCGCGCGCCAGGCTTCCCAGTCCGCTTTCATCAACCCGATCCGTTGCGTGGGGCCGTGCAACACGAAAGAATCAATGATGTCGGTACCCAGATGGAGAAGCGAACTGGCGAACGATTGCTCGACCTGTTTGGTGATGGGCGCTGAGGGGTCGTAGGGGAGCCGGTGATCCTGCCCGCCCTGGAAGGTGAACTTCGTTTGCAGGAATAACTCCTCGCGCTTCACCACTCCGCGAGCAATTGCAGCCTTGATTGCTTCCCCGATGGCGGCCTCGTGGTAATGTCGGCGCTGGTTGGCCGTGTCGATTCCGCGAAAGCCCTGTTGGAGAGCGAGTTCGGTGAGTTGCTGCGTTTTGTCCTCCTTCCAGGCGGTCCCGTAGAGGAAGCGAGGAACTCGAACGCCATCGATCAACACGGTGCGGTCGGTCATGTGAGTTTCTCCAGCGCGATTGCCAGCGGAGCGAACCTGTTCGGATTGCTCGCTGCAAGTCTACCTGAAAGGATGCCAGC
>JAKEEV010000302.1 GCA_022616395.1 Planctomycetia bacterium
CACGCGAGATCTTATCTTCCCCGGCCATACCGCGCTTTCGTTCAAGCGTCGGCGTTTGCCGGGCAGGAGTTAGCACCTGCACCTGGAGAAGCGAGTTGTGTCCTCGCTTCGTCCGGCCGGTTGCTGTGGCGTCGTCGGGCCTGGCCCCTCAGCCACTCTGGATAAGATGCTCACCAGCTATGTTGTCAATGCCCGCGGCGCGCAGCGCGACGGGTTTGAGAGAAAGTACGGCAGATTCGGCTTCGTGGCAACGTCATTCTGGCGAATTTTCACACGCGGTTCATTTCGTATCCGGGAACGGCACCGCTACTCCCGTTTCCGTATCAACGCGCATTCACTGGTTCCTTTTCCTGACGAAGTACAGCCACTTTCCGTCTGAGCTAAACACGGCGCTCTCCGTCTCCAGTCGGTTCCTTTGGGGTTCACTTTGTGAATGCGAACGACTCGAAATACCGTTTCTGCACGTCGGCCGGGGGCAAGGCATTGGACCGGGTTGCGACCATGAAATACAACCGCTCGCCGACTTCCAGCGTGCGGATGACGGTTCCACCCAGGTCGCCCGACGATTCGTTGGGCGCACGCTGCACTTCCTCCCAGGTGTGCTTGCCGACCGTGACTTGCCTGCGAGTGATCTTGTTGTCCGTCGCGTAGATGCGTAACTCCTTGCCGAGTTCTTCTCGGAGGCGCTTCTTGTCGTCGGCGGTTGAGCCGCCCGGATACTGAAGATAACCGGCGTAGTAGATTTCTCGCTGAAGCCCCTTTCCGCCGTTCTCGCCTCCGGTGGACATGGTCATTTCGCCATCCACCTTCAACGTACTCAGCGTCTTGCTATCCTCGACGCGACGGGCGGTGTTCGGGAAGCTGAGTCGGTATGTGCCATCATCCGAAGTGTGAAGCGCCCAGTGTCGGGTGTCCGCTGGCGTTGGAGGCGGTTCGGGATTCCCCGGGTTTGGTTCAGGTTGCTTCGGTTTCGGTCCGGGTTGGGGTCCGGGCTGTGGTCCAGGCTGTGGTCCGGGTCGTTTCGGGTCTGGGCGTACTGGGTCCGATGGGTTGGGAGTGCCGGTGGGCGGGTCAGCGGGCTTGTTCTCGCTGGTCTTCTCCTTGTCCTTGAACTTGTCGTAGAAGACGAAGATCGCGACGCCGATGAGGATAAGCAGCAAGACACCCATGATGATGTTGCGCGTCATCGACACGCCGCCTTCTTCGTCGGAGTGCTGCTTCTTCTTTTTCTTCTTCTTGGGCTTCTGCTCTTCTTCGTCATCGGGTAGTTCCTCAGCGAGTTCCTCCTCTTCCTCCTCGGCCACCGCGGCGCGCTTCTTCTTGGGCTTCTGGTCCTCGTCATCCTCCAAGGCCTTCACGGGCTTCTTCTTGGGCTTCTCCTCTTCTTCGTCTTCCTCCGCGACGACCTTCGCCTTCGGCTTGGCTGCGGGTTTGGGAGTTGGAGCTTGTGGTGCTTCGTCCACCACCTCGAAGGCGGGTTCCGCGGAGACCAACTCCGGCACCGTAATCAGCGACTGACACTTGGGGCACTTCACCTTCTTGCCCGCGGCGGCTTCCGGAGCGTTGAGCTTCGCCGAACACTTGGAGCATGTCACGGAGATTGGCATAAGACACCACGGCGCGAGGGGGGTGGAGAAAAGTGCTGATGTTATACCCGCGGCAGACGCCAGAAGCGACAGGCGACCGAGCTTTTAAAAAGTAGTCGGCACACAGAGTGTGCCGTGGTTTTCATAGTAGTCATCACACTCCGCGTGATGCCGACGCGCAGCGGCGGGTTTGTTTCTTCGCTGACTCCCCTTCTGACATCACGCTCCGCGTGATGACTACTATGAAGAACGGCACACGGAGACCTTCTACAACTTTGAATCACTTCGCGGGCGAGATGTCGGCCGTTTGCGCGGCTTTCCACTGTTCGATGGTGCCGATGGGAAGCCAGTAGTTCGCCGAGACAACGTGAAAGCCCCCGCGAGCAGCGAGTTGAGCGACCGCGTCGGTAATCTCGTACTCCCCACGCGGAGACATCGGCAGTTTGAGATCGAAGACGACTTTGGGGAACACGTAACCGCCGACGTTTGCTAACTGAGGTGAAGGCAATCCCTTTTCCTTCTCCACGATTCGCTTCAGTGTGCCGTCAGGATGTTGGAAGACCACTCCGAAATTCTCCGGCGCATCGACAAGGTGAACGAGAATCCCCATCGGCACCTCGGCGAGCTTTGCCAGGTCCGCGCGACCGATCAGGTCATCTCCGTTTAACACCATTACCTTCTCGGCGGTCACTTGCCCCGCACAACTCATGAGGGCGTCTCCGGTGCCAAGCGGAACGGCCTGTTTCACGGTCGCCCAGTTCTTCACGTGCGTCTGGCGAGCGAGGTAACTTTCGATCTGCTCGGCGAGATAGTTCACAACGACCACAAGCCGGTCGACCGGAGGCAGAGCGCCGATGATCCAGTCGAGGATCGGTCGCCCCTGCACTTCGAGCAGCGGCTTGGGAGTGGTTTCGGTGTACGGTCTCAGGCGAGTACCCTTACCGGCCGCGAGAATGATTGCGTCCATGATGTTGTTGTAGGTGCCGCTTGCCGAGCGGCACGGTTTTCATCGGAGCCGCGACCGTGAGGGAGCGTGTCTTATTCCGTCTTGATCTGTGGAGCGCGGGCATCTGGCCCGCTTGTGACATGCGGCCAAGATGGCCGCGCTCCACAGATCAAGAGGCGCTCCCTCACGATCGCGGCTCCGAGAGGTGTTCGGTTCAGGAACACAGTGGGAAATCGGGTGGTTCGGCGGAAACGAGTGAACCGGGCGAATCGCGGTGGTCGATAGAACCGGCGTTGGGTGCGGGAACGGCGGAGCCGGACTTGCCCCGACCGTCGGTGGTTCGCGCACGGAGGCGGGCTGCCGGTGCGTTTCACCCTCCCGTGCTGCCGTCGGGGTTGAGAACCGGACATCGGTTCCGGCCCCGGCGGTGGCCGTGAGCGGGAAACGATTGACTTTCTCTCGACACTTAACCACGGATGGTTACAGTCATGCGCCGATTCATCGCGCTATTGGTCATGTTCGCCGCGCTGGTTGCCGCAGTTGGCTGCAACCACATCGGCGGGAAGTGCGACTGTGGGTTCAACCCCAGCGATTACCCCATCACCGGCCCAACCAACCCCTACCCGGCCGCCCCGGTCGCCAAACCTGTCCCACCGCCGGGCAACGAGTGATCCCAGGCGAACCCCGCCCGCAAGGGTGGCGGGTGAAGCGCCCTGCCAGCGCACCCGCCGCCCTTGCGGGCGGGTGCGCTTCACCGCCGGCTTTTTGCCCGACGGACGGGTTTGGGTGCCGCGGCCACGGGTGGAGGCGCGGGTGGTTCGCTGGCCAGTTCCAGGAACCGCTGCTGACTGCGCACCACCGGTTGACCTTCGGCCGGCTTCACCCGCATGTAGCGGCCATCGGGTAAGAGTTCGCGCGCCTTGATATTCTCCGCCAACGTCGTGCGGAGAATGTCGATCACGCGCTGCTTCAACTCGGCCTGCTCGATTGGGAAGACCACTTCCACGCGCCGACTTAAATTGCGGTCCATCCAGTCCGCGCTGCCGACGTACACCTCCGGGTTGCCGCCATTCTCGAAGTAGAAAATCCGGCTGTGTTCCAGGAACCGATCCACAACCGAAATCACCCGAATGTTCTCGCTCACGCCCGGAATGCCCGGCCGGAGTGAGCAAATCCCTCGACACGCGATGTCGATCCTCACCCCCGCCTGACTCGCTCGATAAAGCGCCTTCACCACCGCCGGTTCCAGGATGCCGTTGACCTTCACCTGAAGCCGGGCGGGTTTGCCCGCCTTCTGGTTGGCCGCTTCCCGGTCGATCTTCTCGATCATCTGAGTCTGGAGCCGGCTGGGAGCAACGAGCAACTTCCTCATTGGCGGAAGCGTGGTGCTGGCCGTCAGATGATTGAATAGCAGTGTCGCGTCCTCCGCGAAGTCCGGGTTGGAAGTGAACAGCCCCAGATCGGTATACACGCGCGCTGTCTGCGGGTTGTAGTTCCCTGTTCCCAGGTGAACATACCGGCGAATGGTGTGGTCCTCGTCTCGACGCACGACCAGAGCCACCTTGCAGTGAGTCTTCAACCCCACGAAACCGAACACGACATGCACGCCGGCTTTTTCCAGTTCGCGTGCCCAGAGAATGTTCCGCTCCTCGTCCATGCGAGCCTTCAGTTCCACCACCGCCGTGACTTGCTTTCCGCGATCAGCAGCTCGCTGAAGAGCGCGCACGATGGGCGAATCACTACTGGTGCGGTAGAGCGTCTGCTTGATGGCCAGCACGCGATCATCCGCGGCCGCGGCCTCGATGAACTCGACAACCGGCGCGAACGACTCGAACGGGTGGAACACAAGCACATCGCGCCCGCGCATCACCGACCACGGGTTAGTAGACTGCGCGAAGGCGCTCACCGCGGCCGGAGTGAACGGCGGATCGCGCAGATCGGCAAAGCCAGGCACCGCGTGAATCTGGAACAGGCCAGTCAAGTCGAGCGGACCGGGAATCTGATACACATCGGCCGCGTTGAGCCGCAGTCCGTCGGTAAGAAACTGTTGCACATCGCCTGGAGCACCAGCCTCGATCTCTAACCGCACCGGATGGCCGCGCCGGCGTGCTTTGACGTGAGCTTCGATCTCCTCAAGCAGATCATCGACTTCATCATCGAGTTCGTACTCGCTGTCGCGCGTGACTCGGAACGCAACCGCCGCGCCGATCTCCAAACCGGGGAAGAGTTCACCCAGATGAAGTCGGATTGCTTCTTCCAGCGGAAGGAAAGCGTACGCGGGTGGAGGGAGAGGAGAGGAGCCAGCAGCGAGCGAAGACGAAACTGCTTCACCGTTGGCCGAGGGTGTGCGCGAGACATCAGCGGGTGTGTCCGGCCGACGCACAACACCCGAACCAATCACTCCCGAACCAATCACTCCTCCGCCTTCGCCTTTGGTCGCGGGTAACGGCAGGAATCGAGACAGCACGCCCGGCACTTGCACCACCGCGAAGAGCGGGTCGGAGTTGGGTCGGCGGAGCGTGACCACGAGGTTGAGCGACTTGTTCGATAGATGCGGGAACGGATGAGCCGGGTCAGTTGCCAGAGGAGTGAGAACCGGAAAGATTTCCCTCAGGAACACTCCGCGAACGTGAGCGCGTTCCACATCCGTGAGCTGCTCGGCCGTGCGAAGGACAATCCCACGAGCGGCCAGGGTTGGGAGCGCTTCCTCACTCAGCACGCGATACTGTTCGGTCACCAGTTCGCGCGTGGTCTCGCGAACTTGCTCCAGTTGCAACCTCGGAGACATCTGATCGGCCCCAGAGCCAATCGGAATGTTCGCCTGTACCTTCTGTTGAATTCCGCCAACCCGGACCATGAAGAACTCGTCCAGGTTGGAACTGAAGATGGCGAGGAACTTGAGCCGCTCCAACATGGGCACGGTTGGGTCTTGCGCCTCCTCCAATACGCGGCGGTTGAATTCCAGCCAGCTCAGATCGCGATTGATGTAGAGGGCCGGATCGTCGAGGTTAGTGGGGCTGATGGCGGGTAACACGACAGACACTCCAAAGGCGAATCCTTACCGACCCTCCAGTATACCCGCGATGGGCAAATTCTGGACAGAGTAACCGGAAGCTTGGCAAAAATGGGTAAAGGTGGGTACACTGTGCTTGACGGGTCGAGTGATTTAGCTTGCTGTTTTGCAGCAGGGCGATGTTGCGTCGTCCGAGCGATTTGTCGGGCACTCGACGTGAGGAAGGCTGTTCCAGCACCGCTTTCGGACAGCTTACTGTTTACAAGGGGAAGATCTGGAACAACCACGCGGACCGCGGTTTCTTCCCCTTTTAAACAGTAAGCAGTCCGGCGGTGCCGTGAGCCTTCCACACTCCAGGTCAGGAAGTGAATCTTCGACCCGTCGCGGTCCAGAGGGTTATCTCTCTGGACCGTTTTTGTTGGAGTCCCGGCTTCAGCCGGTTCTTCGAGCAAGACCGCCTAAAGGCGGGACTCCAACAAAACACTCTTCTGTTCCCTGTTTCCTGTCTTCTGTCCTCTGATCTCTGCCTTCCTGTCTTCCTGTCTTTCTGACTCCTGACTCCTGACTCCTCTCTTCCGACAGTCTCCTGTCTTCTCACTTCCCCGCCAGGAGTCGCACGACTTCCGCTTGCACTCCGGGCGTACCGGCGACGAGGTCGGGGCGGAATGGGTCGAATGGCAGACCGTCGGTCGTTGAGAGTCTGCCGCCAGCTTCTTCGATCAGAGCAGCGCCCGCGACCACGTCCCACGGGTAATTGTCATACGCCCAGTAACCATCGAATCGCCCGGCCGCGACATACGCCATACTCAGCGCGGTCGAACCATTTCGCCGAAGTGATTGTGCTTTCCCGGTCAACTTTGCCCAGGCGTCGAGGTTCCGTAGTTGCTTCTGGTAGTTCGCGGGGAAGCCCGTACTGAGCATCGCATCCGCGACAGTGGAAACGCTACTGACTCGAATCGGCTGGCCGTTAAGGAATGCGCCCTGTCCGCTGGCCGCGGAGAACAATTCGTTCTGACGCGGATCGAGAATCACGCCAACGATGGCTTTCCCCGCCCACCACAATCCGATGGACACGCAATACACCGGAACATCGTGAACGTAGTTGGAAGTGCCATCGAGCGGATCGACGATCCACGTGGGCGGCGCGTCAGTGGGTGGTCGAACTTCGCCGGGCGACTTGCCGACGGAATCTTCTTCGCCGATGAACAGGTGATCGGGGAATCGGCCGAGGAGCGTATCCTTTACCACTTGCTGAGAAGCGTGGTCGGCATCGGTGACCAGATCAGCGCGGAACTTTTCGCGAACGGTGAACTTCGCCCGCCAGCGTTCGAGTTCGGCGGCACCGAGGCGGGCGGCTTCGATTGCGGCAGAGAGATACTCACTCAAGCGAGCGCGGTGTGTGTTCATGGGGAAATGATACGACTGCCGCACGCTGCGTCACTCAAAGTAGGAGAGCATGCGCTGCGGTGTGACGCGAATCGGATTGGGATTGGGTAAGTCTGGAAAGACCCCTCACCCGCCGTTACGACTGAGGCGAAGCGCGTCAGTCTACGGCGACCTCTCCCCGCCAAAGCGGGGAGAGGTGTGGCTTTGCGTGTCTCTTTTGCAGCCACCTGATGCGCAAAGGTTCTGCCCGCGCGCCGGAAACCAACACGAAGAGTGCAACCACACCTCGCCCCGCTCCCGCGGGGAGAGGTCGACGCAGTGTCACGAAGTGACACGTTGCGGCGGGTGAGGGGTCTTCTGTCTTCCTGTCTTTTTCTTACTTCACCCCAGCCGCTTTCGCGGCATCGGGGTCGATGGCTTTGAGCGCGACTCGGGCAGCGGTTGAGAGCGTGAAGTCGCGATGGTTCACGAGCCTGACCAACTCCGCGACCGCGGGCTTCCCATCGTTACCGATTCGTCCCAGCGCTCGGATTGCCATGTAGCGCTCGTTGTCGCTTTCCAGCCCCGTGAGATTGGAATCCTCCAGGGCACGCACCAACAGCGGAATCGCCCGGCCGTTCTTGTTCATCCTCCACGCGGCCTCGGCGGCCGTGATGCGCACTTGATACGAGCGGTTCCCCATTCCGCGAATCGCTTCCTCCTCTACGCCGACCTTCTCCGCGCTCACGAGGTAAAGCGCAAGCGCTGCGTGTGCTCGCACCAGCGCGGAGGGGTGATCGAGTTTCTTGCGAAGAGCAGCGACCACCGCGTCCTTGTCGGTCGGCGCGATCACTCCGAGCGCTTCGCATGCCGCGGATTGCACGGAGGCGGGTTCTTCTCCATCCAGAAGGGTCAGCAGAGCCGGAGCCGCGCTCTTTGCATCGGGGCCAATGCGTCCGAGCGCCTCCGCGGCTGCCGCACGCACAGACGAATTGCGGTCGAACAGTCGCTTGGTAAGCTCAGCAACCGCGCGCTTGGCAGCCGGGCCGAATTCCAGCCCCAGATCGGTTGCGGCACCCTTTCGCACCTTCGCGTTTGAAGACTTGAGCAGCTTGATGACCGCGGGCAGAGCCGTATTGTGTTTCTCGATGCGCCAAAGCGCGCCGGCCGCGGCCAGTCGAACTTCCTCATCCGCGTTTTCGAGCGCGAAGATCAGTTCCACGACAGTCGCCTGACCGGTGGGGCGCAGTTCCTTGAGCGCTTGCGCGGCCGCGACTCGCATGTCCTTGTCTTCGAGCAACTCCGCAATCGCCAGCGCGTTCTCGGCCTTCGGTTCGATCTGATAGATGGCGATTCGCGCCGCGATGACAACTTCAGTCTTGACTTCTGCTTTCGCAGAGACGCGGAGCGGTTCGAGCGCGTCCTTGGCGTCGGGTCCGATGCGACGGAGAATGGCTATCGCCTGTTCGACTTGAGCAACATCCCGAGGCTCCTTGAGTATCTTGAGGAGACTCGGCACCGCGCCTTTCGCCTTGGGTCCCAACACATCGGCCGCGAGAAACACTTCATTCAGATCTTCCGATGTCAACTTCTTGGCCAGTTCCGTGATCGTTGCGTCTGAAGGATCAATTCGCCACAGAGCAACGTGCGGTTGAGGGCGAGCCTGTTTGGGACCAGTCAGCGACTTGCGGAGCAACTCCGCGACATCTTCGTCGCGCGAAATGCGCCAAATCGCGATGGCCGCCGCGGTGCGGAAGGTCGGTGCGCTCAGGTCGTCGGTAATTTTTGCTTTGAGTTGAGCGACGCTCTCTCGGGCGTCTGGTCCGATGCGGCCGAGTGATTCGGCCAGCCGGATCGTGTAGAGCGTATCAGATCCGGGAAGCTCGCCTCGCAGCGCATCCACCGCGGAAGCGGCTTCCGGGCCGAGTTCGCCGAGCAATCGCGCGGCCGCGAAGTATTCTTC
>JAKEEV010000303.1 GCA_022616395.1 Planctomycetia bacterium
GCCGAGTGAACTTTCCCCCGCTCCCTTGCGGTCGCGGCTCGTGAGTTGGCTGAGATTTCCAGTGTCCAAACGAGCCGCGACCGCAAGGGAGCGGGTGCTTCCGCACTAGCGGTTCGGTTGTCAAAGATCGCTCCCAACCCATTCTCCAGATTACACGTAAAGTGAACATCTGTCTATGCCAGTTGCCATCCTCGGTTTGCGTGTTTTCGCGGTCCTCGCCTCGCTCAGGTGCCGTGGGGTGCAGGGTAGCGTTTCTGTGTCCCCAGTCCCAGCCTGCGACCTCGTCCAACCGTGGGAAGTTGGCTGAGATGGGCTGAAAACACCATGCCCTCTCCCCTCTCCCAACTTGATACTCCTGGTCAGGGAGCGGCTCGTGAGTAAGCGCTCCCGGACGGTCGCGGCTCCGATTCGTCACATCCCGGCGAAGTTCTTCAGCATTGTCAGGCCGACTCGCTGGCTCTTCTCGGGGTGAAACTGAGTCGCGAACACGTTATCCTTCCACACCACCGAGCAGAACGGATCGGGATAATCAGCTTCGGCGGCGACCAGCCCGCGATCGACTGGAACTGGAAAGTACGAGTGGACGAAGTACACCGCCGGGTCGGGTGGAAGTCCAGTGAAGAGCGGACACGTTGGCTTTGTCAGCCGGAGCGTGTTCCAGCCCATGTGCGGAACCTTCAGCCCGACGACATCCGGAAACCGCACCACATCGCCCGCGAAGAGTCCCATTCCTGTATGTAGCCCGTCCTCGAAGCCGCGAGCAAACAACATCTGCATTCCAAGACAGATACCGAGGAACGGCCGGCCGCTATCGATGTGCTTTCGCACTGAGTCCGCCAATCCCGTCTCGCGCAGTCGGGCGATGGCATCACGGAACGCGCCGACGCCCGGCAGCACGACCTTCGCGGCTTCCGCGACGCGCTTCGGATCGCTGCTGATCGTAGCGGAATGCCCCACCTGCTCGAACGCCTTCTGGACGCTCCGCAGATTGGCCATTCCGTAATCAACGATCACCGTTTCGGGCATGGGAGAGCCTCGTAGGACAGGCATCTTACCTGTCGCTTCTGTAGGACAGGCTTCCAGCCTGTCTCAACTCGTGACAGGCAAGATGCCTGTCCTACTTTACCTCGCCGCTGCGGGTTCGGCTTCGGCTGGTCGGCGGAGGAACAGAGCGGCCGCGAGCAGGCCAACTCCCATCATCGCTCCCAGCCAGCCCAGCGTCTCGCCGTCGAAGAACGGGAACTGTAACTGAGGACCGAGCCACGGCCATGCGAACCACGTCGCCACCACGCCAATCGCAAGTCCCGGACCGAACGGTAACTCGCGTGCTTGCGGCGGGCCAGTGACGGGAACGAGAGTCGGCGGTGTGGGAACTGTGTTGTCCGGTGGTTTCCCGCGAAGAAGAAATTCCGCGAGCTTCAGCATTAGTCCAGCGAATGCACCCGCGAACAGAGACAGTACTGCAATCTGCCAGCCGAGGAACGCGCCGGCCATCATGAGCAAGTCAGCATCACCCAGTCCGAGTGCTTCGCGGCCAAAGCCAGTCTCGAAGAGCCACTTGGTCGCGCGCACGACCAGCGATCCCGCAAGTGCGCCAATGAGCGATGTCAGCAGGCCAAGTTGCCAGCTTCCCGGAGGCGCGAATGCCGGAGTCGGTCCCCAGAACGGCCACGGTTGCACTCCGGTGGGCACCTTGCCGAAGTTCTGGATCATGAACCACGGCTGACCGGCGGGAATGGCGTTTGCCGTGCTCGGTGGTTGCGGCCACGGCCAGGGCATCAGTGCTCCGCCGATGATGCCCACGACCATCACCGGGTAAGTAATCTGCATCGGGATAATCCGATGCTCTGCGTCAATCGCAGCGGCCGCGATCAAGCCCGTGACAAGAGTCGCGTGATAACCAAACATCGCCAGGCAGCGTCCCGGAGGCAGGTTGCTGGCGAGCCGGTTGAAGTTCATCTCTGGAATGCGATGCCAGTTAACGAGCACTTCCGCGACAAACAGCGCCAAAAACGCGACTCCGGTGCCGAGTTCCACCCACAGATAGCGCGCGGAGAACGGAGCCTTACAGAAGCGACACTTGCCTCGCAGGAGCAGATAACCCAGAATCGGGACGTTATCCGTGAACCGGATCGGCCGAGAGCACGCGAAACATCTCGACGATGGCCAGATAATGCTCTTCTCGTACGGCAAGCGCGCGATGAGCACGTTGAGAAACGAACCAACACACAGCCCGAGGACGAAAACCCCCAGGCACCACATGACTACCGGGATGTGAAACCACCATTGCATGCCTTGAAGATAGCGTCCGCGACCGCTTCCGGCGACAGGTCATCCGAAGTGATCGTGCAATCCGC
>JAKEEV010000304.1 GCA_022616395.1 Planctomycetia bacterium
CTCGGCACCGTTCGAGCCGTTGAAGAGCATCGTGTCGGTGCCGTCCTGACCCTCGACGGTGTCGCTGCCGTCTCCTGGATCCCACTGGAACACGTCATTGCCAGCGCCCAGGAACGCGACATCGTTCCCCTGCTGACCGTCGATGAAGTCGTTCCCGTCGCCGCCGAGCAGCAGGTCGTTGCCGTTGCTGCCCAGGATCGTGTCGTTGCCCGCCCCGCCATCGACCGTGATCTTGATCAGAGCGGCCAGGTTGCCGGTAGCCGAGAAGGAGTCGTCGCCGCCGTTGGCATTCAGGACGAGGTTTTCAGAAGTGCCGATGTCGATTGAGAAGGGAGCCGGGTCGAGGCGATCAAACCGCACGCGAGTGCCGTTGGCGGTTGTTGTGAACACTTCCGCGCCGCCACCACCATTCACTTCCACCGTGTCTGTGCCGATACCACCTTCGTTGAGGTCGGTGTCATCGCCCGGATTCCAGATCATCCGGTCGTTACCGGATTCCCCGAACACGAGATCATCGGCATCTCCACCGGTCAGTGTGTCGTTTTCGCTGCCGCCAAAGAGGAAGTCGAAACCACCCAGGCCCAAGAGCGTGTCGTTACCGCTCTGACCAAAGAGCATGTCGCCGCCGGCGCCGCCGGTGAGGATGTCGTTACCAGCACCACCAAAGAGGTTCGCACGCGGAAGCGCGCCGTTGGCTTGGTTCAACGTGATGGTGTCACTACCACCTAGCCCGAAGACCTGAATCAGAGCGGTGTTCGCAACACTCGGAGTTCCGCCAAGAACCGCAACCGCGCCTCCATTGACAAGAATCGTCCCGGCGGCATTGCGGCTAATTTCAATGTTGTTATTCAGGCTGTCTCCGAACACCGCGAGCGTCCCCGACCCGGCCAAGAACGACGCGGTCACCGCGGGCATTTCGCGGGCAGAGAGTTGCTCAACTTCAGGGGCGAACCGAGGTGGATTTGCCAGGGTCTGGGACTTCTGCTTGGCCTTCCCGCGGCGATACCCGCGAAGCATGGCCTGAAACAAAGCGCGCAACATCACAGACTCTCCATTGCGTAGATGGGAGGAAGGGTTAGTTGGGTGTGGTGTGGGCTTGCGTGGGCGAGACGGGCCGCGAACACCGGGTTGTCATGCGCCAACGGGCCAGAAGTGATGTACAACATCACTGTGGGCGACACCGGGCACACGAATACATCCAGTTCCGGCTGCAAGTCGGCCAAAAAAATTTGCCTGCGCTACTCGACGAGTGATTGAGGTCAGAAATGTCCGCGAACGATTCCTTCGCCAGTCTGATGAGTCGGTTGCGTTCCGGGGAAGACGCGGCAGCGCGCGAGGTATTCGTGCGATTCGCAGCGCGCCTGGTGGGTTTGGCGCGCAGGCATCTCGATGCCCGACTGGCCGTGAAGGTCGATCCCGAAGATGTGGTTCAGTCCGCGTACAAGAGCTTTTTTATTCGCCAGCGCGAAGGGGAACTCGATGTGGGCACCTGGGACGGACTCTGGGGGCTGCTCACCATCATTACGATGCGCAAGTGCGCGGACCGGGCAGCGTATTATCACGCCGAGAAGCGAAACGTGGCCCGCGAGACCACTCCTCCCTCCCCCGACGACAGTTCCCCGCCGATGGTGGAACTGGCCTTCGACCGCGAACCGCTGCCGGATGAGGCCGCGGCTTTAGCCGAAACGGTCGAGGCACTCTTTCGCTCGATCACCGACCCCGACGAGCGGGCCATCCTCGAATTGAGCCTCCAGGGGCACACCGCGAGCGAAATTAGCGAGAAACTCGGTCGGGCCGAACGATCCGTTCGACGGCTTCGTGAACACATCCGCAAAAGATTGGAGCGAATGCAAGCCGCAACGGAGTAAAAAAACGCATATCTCTTGTTGGACTTGTCTTTCCCCGACGCGGTAAGAATCCCGCGTACTTCTCCGGGTTGGGCACGACCTATGAGCCTGGGAGCGACGATTGGCGAGGTCGCGTGGGCGGAATGCGAATCGGTCATTCGCCGGTTCGAGGACGCCTGGCGCGAGCATGAGCGTCCCGACATCAGTTCGCACATCCCTTCGGACTCTCCGCACGCTTGGCGCGTGTTGGTCGAGTTGGTTCACATCGATCTGGAGTTTCGTCTGCGCGCGGGAGACTTTGCGCGAACGGAAGACTACCTCGCCCGGTTCCCGGTACTGCTCGACCCGGAACTGATGATCGACTTACTTGCCGCGGAACTGGCGCTGCGTAACCGGCACGACCCGCCCGCCTGGCCCGAAGAGTTCTACCTGCGCTTCCCGGAACACATCGCTCAACTGCGCGCACGTCTGCCGGTCGAGGGAGGCACTGGCTGGTTCGCGTCCACGCGCCCGGCCGAGCGACCCGGCACTCCGCTTTCCGGCCCGCCAATCATCGCCGGTTACGAGATTCAGGGCGAACTCGGCCGAGGGGGAATGGGCGTTGTGTACAAGGCGCGCGATTTACTTCTGCATCGCACAGTCGCGGTGAAGACATTCGCCACGGTCCCACGACCGGAGAGTTGCGCCCGTTTCGCACGAGAAGCGGAAGCCATTGCTCAACTCGATCACCCGAACATCGTGCCGGTGTATGAAGTGGGCGAGTGGCACGCGCCCGGAGGCGGCCCGGCGGTTCCGTTCTTTGTGATGAAGTGGTATCCGGGCGGAAGCATGGACGCGGCCCCGGCTGGTCCCGGCACCGACACGCGCGCACACGCGAAGGCGGTCGAGACAATCGCGCGCGCGGTTCATCACGCGCACCAGCGCGGGGTGCTTCACCGCGACTTGAAGCCCTCTAACATTCTCCTCGATGACGCTGGCCGGCCTCATGTCGCGGACTTCGGGCTGGCTGGTCGGGTTGATCCCGATGCGCCAACGCTCACCGCGATCATTGCCGGGACGCCGGGTTACATGGCTCCGGAGCAAGCGCGAAGTCCCAAGCACGTGTCCACCGCGGCCGATGTCTACGGGCTGGGAGCGATTCTTTATCACCAACTCACCGGACAGGCTCCCTTCGCGGCCGAAACGCCCCTGGCGACACTCGATCTGGTCTCAACAACACCAGTGGCTCGTCCTTCGGCGGTGAACCCCGCGGTGTCGCGCGATCTGGATACGATCACGCTCAAGTGTCTGGAAAAAGAGCCTTCGCGCCGGTACACCAGCGCCGCGGAACTAGCCGACGATCTGGAACGCTGGCGCAAGGGATTGCCGATTTCCGCGCGACCGACGCGAGCGTGGGAATACGCCTGGAGACGAGTGCGCAGACACCCGTTGGTGACCGCGCTTGCGCTCACGACGCTCGCGGCTCTCATGGGCGCGATCGCGGTCCTGGCCGAGAGCAACGACCGAATTCAGGCGAAGGAGAAGGAAACCAGAGACGCTTACCTTCGCGAATGCGCGATGCGATACAAGCTGGAGGAAACGCTCCAGAGCGAACAGGCCACGCGCCGACAGTTAGAAGAAACAATCACGCGCGAGCAACGAGCGCTGTATCTGGACCGCATCATCCACGCTGGCCGGCTCTACGCCGCGAACCAACTTCCGCAGGCGTGGGAGCTTCTGGCCATCTGCCCGGAACAGTTCCGCGGGTGGGAATGGCGGTATCTCGATTCGCTTCGGCGTGGGAAACACATCGCGCTCACCGGTCACACGGTCTTCGTGACAAGGCTTGCGTTCCTCGCGGATGGCCGGTTGGTTTCGGGCGATGCCCACGGATTCGTCCGAATCTGGGATGTCGCACGCGAGAAGGGTGAGCGCTCCTGGATGTTCAGCCGCTACGCTATCGGCGCGCTGGCGACCCACCCCAAACACAACTGGGTCGCGATCGCTGACATTAACGGCGTATCGGTGTGGAACGTGGACAGCGGGCGAACGATCGCGAAGTTGGACGGAGCGAACTGGGTGGCATTCACCCCGGATGGTCGACATGCCATCACCGCCGACAACACGCCCGTTCTGCGAATCTGGCGAGTCCCCCACCGCGAACCGAAGGCTCCTCAGAAAGTGGATGACGAGCAGAAACCTCCCACCTGGGCGTCAACAGGCGAACTTCATGGGCACACCGGAGTCGTGATCGCAGGGGTGTTCACGCCCGATGGGAAGCAACTCATCACCAGTGCCCTCGACCGGACCATCCGCACCTGGAATCTGGAAACCGGCCAGCAACTTAGCAGTCGAAACGTACCGATCCCGGTGACCGGTCTGGCGCTGGCCTGGGAGGAGAAGGTTCTCGCGGAAGCGCACTTCGGTTCCGTCCACTTCACCGACCTGGCGACGGGCGAGTTGCGCGACAAGCTGGAATACCCGACTGGCGACCGGCCCGTGGTTGGGAGCAGCCTGGATCAGCGCACCATCGCGGTCAGCGGCTCAAACGGCGAAGTTGTGGTGTGGGATGTGGGCAAGCGTCGAACCACGCGCGTGTTTCGCGGGCATTCGGGACGCATCGGGGGGATCGCGTTCGGACCAGATGGGCAGTTGGCCGCGTCTGGAATCGACCCGATGGTGCGCGTTTGGGACTCCACGACAGAGCCGGACGTCCGCACGCTGGCCTGGGTTGGCGATGGAGTGGGCGGACTGGCGGTTTCCCCTGACGGTACCCTCGTCGCGGTTGGCCCGCGGACCGTTGGGAACCTGAAAGTGCCCAACGGGCTGATTCTCGATGCTCTGACCGGTCGGGAGCTAGATCGAGTGTCCGCCTGGCCAGACATCGGCTTTCATCCAACCTCCGGCCGGGTGGTGACGAGTCGACCGGCAGGCGGCGCGATCCTCTGGGATCCAATCACTCGTGGGGAAGTTTGGAACAAGCCGTTCCCCGAAGCACGCGATCCGGGCGTGGTGGTCGCACCCAGCGGCCGACGGCTGGCGTTGAGTTCAAACGGCACGCGACTGGCAATCTGGGATCTCCGGGCGGGTGGAATTCAGTTGTGGAACCCCACCGATGGCAGCACTGCCGGTCTGATCGACACCGGGAATGCATACGTCCATGCCCTTGACCTCTCCCCCGATGGTTCCCGGCTGGTCGTTGCCACATCGGAGACCGTGCAGATGTGGGACGTTGATTCCCGAATGCGGATGCAGTGGGGAGAAGGTGTGCAGAGCGCATCCGCGCTCGTGTTCAGTCCGAATGGTCAGTGGGTCGCGGTTGTCGGTCACGACCGCACGATCCGGCTGCGCGAATCCGCGACCGGCCGCGAGGTTCGACAGTTCATCGGGACCGCGCTGCGGGTGAATGTGTTGTGTTTCAGTCCCGACAGCACGCGACTGGTGACCGGCGGAGCGGATCGCACTGCGCGGATCTGGGATGTGGAGACCGGCCGCGAGTTGCTTTCGCTGCCGGGACTGACGGAAAGTGTGACCGGACTCGCCTGGGACGCCAAGAACGACCGAATCTACGCGCTCGACAATGCCGTGCGCATCTGGGGAACGAAGGCGGAGTGATGCAACCCGATTAGCGCGTCGCTGCGAATGACGGTGGGACCGGAGTTGCGGCCCGACCAAGACTGGGAGTGATGCAACCCGATTAGCGCGTCGCTGCGAATGAGTGGCAGTTAGGAGCGTTCCGGTTTTTGACCCTGAAGGGGTCGGACAACGTAGCCTGGGGCAAC
>JAKEEV010000305.1 GCA_022616395.1 Planctomycetia bacterium
AAGCCCGTCTTCTTGAAGATGGCGAGTTCTTCCGGCGTGAGATTGAGTTTCTTGTTCACCGTGTCGAAGTGCTTCACGGTGGTCGGGTCGAAGTCGATGCCGGAGTAAGTGCGGCCCTTCACCGTTTTGAGTTTCAGTTGGTCGAAGGTCATGTCCTTGTGCCGCTCAAGCAGCTTGTCGAAGATTTGCCCTTCGAGCGGCTTGACCGGTTCTGGCTTCTTCGGGTCGGCGGCATATGTGGGGACCGCCCACACGCCAACGAGCGCGGCGACCGCAAGAGCGAAGAGCAATCGGGTCATTATGTGTTACTCCTGAACTCAGAGGAGAAGACACGCGAGCCGTCGCCAGTATACTCCCGGCACGACTCGCAAGACACGCAGACGTTACACTCTCGACGAGACAAAGGACCAGACGGATTGCTTGGGCTGAACCCGGCGCACGGTTGCCGTCTCTGTCCGAATGCGTCACACTGGCGCTGTTTGTGAGCTAGCCGTGAGGCCGACGGTATTCGACGGCGTACCGTCGGCCTCACGGCTAGCTCACGAAGACTGTTGGGTTTCGCATGGCGTCTGAGCTTGAGTTTCCGGTTGCAGTCGTGCTTCGCAAGGTCGGGCCGGGGGCGGTGCTGGCCGAGCCGCTGTTTTTCACCGAGTTCGCTCGACTGGGAAGCAATCGCGCGCTCGCGGGAACTGCCGCGCGCCGAAATGTCACTGAACTGATTCCGAAACTCAACACAAGCGAACTGCTTCGCCGGAGGCGATCCACCACAGCACGCGAACTGACCTTCGCGCTCGAACTTCCTCCTCCTCGACAGAACCAGGCGTGGCGCGATCCGCTCACGCTCACATTTCACGCGGTCGTGTGGGACCACTCCCCCGCGAACGCGGAACCTGAAGTTCCCTTCGGTCCACGCGGAACTGTAACGCGATACGTCATGGCTCGCGTGCTGGAACTGGGCATCGAGGTGATCGCCGATCCGAGTGACAATCTGGTGTCACTGTTGAGAAGCGAAACGCTTGCGGCACTCCGGCGGCTCGATCTCTCCACGGGCTTGAAGCCGCTTGCATCCGTGCAGACAACGCTCGGCTTCGCGGTGGAGTGGGAAACGCTTGTTGTTCGTGTGCCAAGTTTGAAGGATCGTGCCATTCGTGCGGAAACGGAAGAGGAGCAAGGAAAGAAGCCGCTCCTTCAGCAGATTGCAACGCTGCTCGGTCGAGATCGCGAGAAGACTTACGAAGCAGACGAAACGGTGAACGAGTTGGAACAGGCTCTCACGGCGAATCCACCCCAGAGTGTGCTGCTCATCGGCCCAAGCGGAGTGGGGAAGACCGCCGCGGTGAGGGAACTGGCTCGGCGCTGGTGTGTACCGGGCCGCGCGCCGGTGTATCAGACAAGCGGAGCGCGGATTGTTGCCGGTCAGTGTGGCTTCGGCATGTGGCAGGAGCGTTGCCAGGAGCTAATCAAGGACGCTCGGAAGCGAAAAGCGGTGGTTCACGTCGGGCCGCTCGTTGAATTGCTCGAAGTCGGCAAGAGCGAGTACAACACATCGGGCATCGCGACGTTCCTTCGTCCCGCGATTGCTCGCGGAGAGTTGCTCTGCATCGCGGAATGCACCCCGGAGCAAGTTCCGCTCCTTGAGAAGCAAGATCCACAACTGCTTGATGCCTTCCGACACATCACGGTGGAGGAACCGACCGATGCGAAGGGCCGAGCCATCCTCGCGAACTTCGCCAACGACAACACGCGCCGAACTACCACGCCCTCAGCACTCGCGGCTACGGACAGATTGCATCGCCGATACGCAACTTACTCCGCGTATCCCGGTCGGCCGCTGAGGTTTCTCGAAAACCTCATTCGCGACGGCGAGCGAAGGACAGCGATTACCGAAAGCGAAATCTTCGATGGGTTCACGCGCGAAACCGGCCTTCCGCGACCGATCATCGACCCCAGCGTCCCACTGAATCTCATCGAAACTCACAACTGGTTTGCTTCGCGCGTGCTCGGTCAGCCCGACGCGGTGAATCTGATTACCGACTTGCTCGCCACGGTGAAAGCCGGTCTCACGCGACCCAATCGACCAATCGCGTCTCTGTTATTCATCGGTCCAACTGGTGTCGGCAAAACAGAAATGGCGAAGGCCGTCGCGGAGTTTCTCTTCGGCTCGAAGGACCGGCTCACGCGATTCGACATGAGCGAATTCGCGGACGCGGTAGCAGTGCGCCGGTTGGTTGGCGGCGCATTCGGAAGTGAAGGCTTGCTGACCGCGAAGGTTCGCGAGCAACCGTTCAGCGTGCTCTTGCTCGATGAAGTCGAGAAGGCCGACAGCTCATTCTTCGACTTGCTGCTTCAAGCGCTCGGAGAAGCGCGCTTGACAGATGCCGGCGGCCGAGTAGCAGACTTCCGCAACACGGTCGTGATTCTGACATCGAACCTCGGAGCGGAATCTTATCGCAGAGGGACCGCGGGCTTTCTTGCAAGTGGTGTCGGCAAGGCGGAAGCACAGGAACACTTCGCTCGCGCGGTGGAGCAGTTCCTTCGCCCCGAGATGTTCAATCGCCTGGATCGCATCGTGCCGTTCGCGCCGCTCGACACGGCCACCATTCGCCGAATTGCTGACCGCGAATGGCACAAGGTTCTGGAGCGCGACGGCGTTCGCTTCCGCGAACTCACCTTGAATGCTGATTCCTCGTTGCTCGATTACCTCGCGAGCGTTGGCTTCGATCCGCGATACGGAGCGCGGCCACTCAAGCGTGCGATGGAGCGCGAACTCCTTGCGCCGCTTGCTCGACAGATGAACCGGCATACGGGTGATGTTCCTCTGTCCGTGGAAGTGGGTATTGCGAATGCTGCGCCTTCGGTGAGCGTCAAGGCGCTTCAAGGCGTGAAGTCGAAGTCGCAACGCGAACCGAACAGTCCTTCCGGCAAGCTCGCCTCCAGCGCACAACAACTGAGACGCTGGCATCACCTGCTTCAATCATCGTCCACCGTGCGGGAACTGAATAACGATGTGTATCAGCTTGCGCTGCAAGAGCGCGGGATTCTCAAAAAACAGGCCGCGGGGAAGAAACTCACCGCGGAGGATCAGCAGGTGCTTGCTTCGCTTGGTCGACTGAGAGAGATCGCCGAGGATGTCTTTCGGCAGAGAGATGCCGCATTTGCGCTCGAAGATTCCGCCGTGGTTGCGTTCCACGAAACAGCCGAAACACCGTTCGCCGATCTGCAAAGTCTCCTCGATGAAGCGAAGCGAGCCTGGGACAAGCTTCTCCTTCGTCTGTACGCGCTCAACGCGCCGACCGGTGACCGCGTAACGCTCGCTCTCTTCAGCGAGCATCGCGGGCACCTCGCGGAGATGGCAGCGGCTTATGCAAGTATCGCGAGTGACAACGGGCTGTCAGTGGAGATGCTTCGTTACGACTTGCCCGGCGACACCGAACCCGAAGTTCCTCCTCCACCTTCTCCGCCTCCAACACAGGACACGGAGGGAGCACGCACGGCGGATGTGACCCCTCCTCGAACCGCGTGGCTTCAGGATCGGTTTTTCCTGATTTCCCCCGCGAAACTCTTGTTGAAGCGCACTGCAATCGTGCCGGCACAGCCTCACACGTTCACCGAGGAACGCACTATCGGTATCGTCTTGGGCATCAGTGGGCAAAGCGCGCACTTGCGATTTGGAGGAGAAACGGGCGTTCACGAGATCAAGCCGCTCGACGACCGCGATGGCGGAAATCCCGACGTGATGGCGCTGGTCAGCGGCGAATCGCTCGCCGCGTATCGCCCGCCGGAACAGGTGGTGCGCAGAGGATGGTTCCGAGACGAACGGCTCCGCAGGCAGTACGACCGAATCAAGGAAGAGATGCACGACGGCGACATCGAAGAGGTGTGGACCAACCAGCACGGTCACCTGAGCCGCTGGCTGGCTGTCGCGATTGCCGCGAACATGCGCGTGAAGTTACTCAAGATGATTGTGGAGTGACACAGTTCGGCGAACCCCGCCCGCAAGGGCGGTGGGTAGAACTCCATGCCCAACACCCACCGCCCTTGCGGGCGGGGTTCGCCCAAACCAACCATGAACTTCCGCATTCCGATTTACGTTTGCCAGACGAGGACCGGCTACACGGCCCGGCCGCTGTTCGTTACTTCGCCCGAACGCACCGACGAGAACCTCAACCGGCTGCTCACCAAGCTCACACGCGATCTTGTGCAATTGCTCGAATCGCTCGGTCGCAAGGAGAGGCACGACGAGGTCGCGGCGTGGACCTTCTGCCCCGCGGTCACGACACACCGCACGTCTCTGGAGATCGAACTTCGTCGTCGAGTGGCTCGCGTGAGGTATCTGCTCGTTGCGTTCGATCATATGAACCGTCGACTGGCGTTCACGCCCGCGGTTCCCAATCTGTGGTTTGAAGTGACTCGCGGAGAGCCGCTCGAAGTGCGCGCTCAGGCGGTTTATTCCGAACACTGGCGCACCGTCGAACGTGACGCGGACGAGGATTCCGACATTCGCCCGGAGAATGACACGCTCACCGGTAAGGCGTGGGTGCAGGTGCTGGAACTCTCGGCGAATGTCCCCGCGCTCGCACCGAAAGCGCCGCCGATCAACTTTCTGGCACTCGGAGGAGGAGAAACCGCCGACGGAGCAACGGAACTGCGCCGCGTGGGGCGGTGCCTCGACTGGTTGTTCCCGGACGAACTCGACCGAGCTATTTTGCGCGATCACGAAGTGAGCGAACTGTTTCGCTTGCTCGAACTCAATGACCGTCGCCCTGTGTTGTTGTGCGGCCCACGGATGGCGGGCAAAACAGCGATTGTTCACGAGTGCGTGTATCGCCGGGTTGATGGGAGGAAGTCCGTTCATCGTCAGTGGTACAACTGCTGGCTTGTGTCTCCTCAGAGACTGATCTCCGGCATGTCGTATGTTGGGCAGTGGGAAGGTCGATTGCTTGCGATCTTGAAGCACGCGAAGAAGCGCGATCACATTCTCTACTTCGACGACCTCATCGGGTTGTTCCTCGCGGGGATCACAAGTCAATCGACACTCAGCGCCGCGGTGGTGCTCAAGCCGTATCTCGAACGCAGAGACGTGCGTGTGCTGGGCGAGATCACGCCGGAGGGATTGCGCGTGCTTCAGGAACGCGACCGCGGGTTCGCGGACATGTTCCACATCATCCCGGTGCGTCAACCGACGGATGCAGACACACTCCGTATCCTCGTCGATCAGCAACGGAGGCTCGAAGGGAAGCATTCGATCAACTTCAATCTTGATGTGCTCCCCGCGGTGATTGACCTTCAGCGCCGATACGACCACGCGGCCGCGTTCCCCGGCAAGGCTGCCGCTGTGCTCACGCGACTCGCGGTGCGCGCAACCACCAAGCAAGAGGAAGTTCTTGCGGCAGTCGTTTACGGCAACACGCGACCGGGCGAAGATCGCGAGTTTCCTCAACGCCCAGAAGTCACGCGCGCGGAAGTGCTGGCCGACTTCGCAGCTCGCAGTGGGCTATCGCTCGGCTTCCTCGACCCCAAGAGGCGCCTCGACCGCGACGACGTGCGAAACAAGCTTCAAGAGCAAGTCATCGGCCAATCGGAAGCGGTGGAAGCGCTCGCGGATGTCGTGAGCATCGCGAAGGCTCGGCTGAACGATCCCGACCGACCGCTCGCGGCGTTTCTCTTCCTCGGTCCGACTGGTGTGGGCAAGACCGAGTGCGCGAAGGCAATCGCACGCACGCTTTTCAGTGACGCCGACCGACTCTTGCGGTTCGATCTGAACGAGTTCAACCAGCCGGGTTCCGCAACCCGGCTAGTTGGCACGTTCTCGCAACCCGAAGGCTTGCTGACAAGCGCGATCCGCCGACAGCCGTTCGCGGTGGTGCTGCTCGACGAGATCGAGAAGGCCGACCCGGAGGTGTTCGATCTTCTGTTGCAGTTGCTTGGCGAAGGCCGGCTGACCGATTCACTTGGCCGCACGGCGGATTTCACTTCCGCCATCGTCATCATGACATCGAATCTCGGAGTGCGCGAAACGGAAGGCAACCTCGGCTTCGTGCCGGAAGCGGACAAGTCGTTCGCATACACGCGCGCTGCGGAAAAATTCTTCCGGCCGGAATTCTTCAACCGGCTCGATCGCGTGATTCCCTTCAAGAGGCTCTCGCGTGACGAGATGGGGCGCATCGCTCGGCGACTGGTGAACGAAGTGCTTTCGCGCGAGGGATTCGGTCAGCGGAAGTGCGTGCTGAACGTTGCTCCGGATGCTCTGGATCGCGTGATTGCAGCCGGTTACGACCCGGCACTCGGAGCGCGAGCGATGAAACGCGCAGTCGAGCGCGAACTGACGCAACCGGCCGCGGCGCGGCTGGCGTCGCTCGATGTGAACGAGTTGACCATCGTGACGGTAAAGACCGGCGCGAACGCGCTCACGGTAAGCGTGCAAGCACCACAGTGGGCTTCAAAACTTCCTCTGGAAGCGCGAGCCGCGATGCCGGTGAAGGATCGTCTCTCAGCCGCGTGTGGGGCGCTCGACAAGGTGGATGAAGTGCTCAGCGCGATTCGTCCCGCAACTCCGGTCCTGGCGGGGAAGGTCACGCCGCAACACGAACGCTATTTCGCGCTGAAGGAATTGGCCGACGCGATCAGCAACACGCTCAACGACTACGAGAACAGACTCGAAGATCGGAAGCACTCTTACCTGGAAGCGAGTCAGCCCGAAGCGACCGGGCGCAGAGCACGCTATCGAGCGATCAAGCCGAAAAGTCCGAGTTTTGAATGGCATCAGACGCAGCCGTTCAGTTCACTCGCATCTGCCGAAAGTATGGAGGAAGCGCTCCGCGAGTTGTTCGATACGTCCGAAGCCTTGCCCGACGATCAAGATTTGTTTGAACTCGAAAACCGCCTCGCGCTACTGAACCTGATGGCAACCGCGCATCTCGATGAGAAGCCGGTGTATCTGCTCGTTCGCGGATTCCCGGACGGCGTGCCGTGTGCCCCCGCGAGTAGCTTACACGATTACTACGTGATTGCGTGGGCGAGTAGTCTTGGCCTTGAGGTCGAAACGATGCCACTGTTACGCGACCGACTCGGAACACGCGGCGTTCAACTCAAGGGCTTCCACGCGCGGCCACTGGCGCTTGTCGAAGCCGGTACGCATCTGTTTTTGCCGAAGCACGGTGGACCGGTGCCGCTTCGCGTGGATGTACTCGACTCGTGGCCGAGTGAAGTCGCGGACCCGTTCGCGTTCGGGCCGATCCTGCGCGTGTATGCCGAAGGTCAGCCGGTCGCGGACGTGCGAACGGGGCTTGTGTCTCCGAT
>JAKEEV010000306.1 GCA_022616395.1 Planctomycetia bacterium
AGGATGAACACGACGGTGGCGATGAACAGATACCCGGCCATGTTGATGTAAATGTGCAGGTGACCGACCGTCGTGAGCAACTTATCCCACCCATCGGGAATCAGGCTGATCAAAAGCGCGATCACCAGGAACATGAGCAAGACCAAAAACGACCACAACCCGCGCAGCGGCACGTTGGTGATAACCACCGTGAGCAACAGCACCACACAGAAGAGCGGTGCCATCCACACCTTCTGAGAGACGCGGGTCGGGAAAGGCTCCGCGGCCGTTTGCGCGCCGGGAACCGGCTTCGAGCGCTCCACGGCTTCCGTGAGGGACTTGGTCTCGGCTCCTTTCACCACACCGAGTTCGTAGTAGGCGTATTTTTCATCCTCTTTCACCTTGGCGACCGTGACCCCATTCGGCATCACCGCCAGTCGGTGATCCTCAACGAGCGTCATCAGCGCCATGATGAACCCAAGCAGCCAGATCGGCCACCAGTAGAAGAGCATGGAGTGGCTAATCAGGGTGATTTCCCGCTTCGGCGGTGGGGCGCCGGGCGGAGCAGAACCGGAAGCAGCGGGTGTTGGCGCGGTAGACATGGGATGGAAGCTCGTGAAGTAAAGACCGGCGTCGCGTCGGACGACACGATACGGTTGATGGGTAATTCGGTCCTCGCGGACCGGAATTTTGCGCGAATCGCGATCAGGCTAGACGGGCGAGCAGCGAGTTTCAAGTTCCAAGTTCCAACTTCCAGGTTGAATACGCCCGCCGCGGTGCGATTGCGCCGGTGGATCGCTCCTTGTCTTCGACCGGGAATTGGAATCTCTGGAACCGGAACTACTCGTTGGCAAACGGGTCAACTCGCGCAGCCACGCGAAATGTCTGGTGACACCGGTTACAGGAATTGGCGACCGCGGCCAGCGACGTGCGCGCCTGCAAGAAATCCTTCGCCGCAGCCGCCTGAGCAAGCCCCGCGGCGTTCTCGCGCAACTCGGTGGCGTGTGCCATCCAGGCTTCTTGCCCTTGTTTGGTCTTCGGCGGGCGAATCATCAGCAAGTTTCCGGTTTCGGCAATCAACAGCGCCTGCCCGCGAACAACCCTCCACGTCTCCGCGTCCTTGGGCTTGACCGAAAGCAGCTTGCCCAGCGCGCGAACATTCGGATCGGCCAGCCCTTCCATGAGCAACTTCGTCTCGGCGACCGGTTCGAGCTTCGGAGGCCCTTTGAGTTTCGGCGGCTGCGGCTGTGACTGTGCAACCGGCAACACCGTGCACCCCACCGCAACGAGCGCAACAGCGAACCAGAATCGGTAGCAAGACATGATGATCTCCAAAGTAGGACAGGCTTCCAGCCTGTCTGTCTTCGTAGGACAGGCAAGATGCCTGTCTCTTCCTGTAGAGAGGCTTCCAGCCTGTCTCAGAGCCATGACAGGCAAGATGCCTGTCCTACAAAGAGACAGGCATCTTGCCTGTCCTACTTTTCAGGCAATTCCAGTTGAACGTCGTCGCCGACCACGTGAACCGGATACGAGCCGGTCTTGTTCTTCGGACTGTCCGCCCATGCGCCATCCGACAGACGAAAACGCCAGTAATGCCACGGGCACGTCACGCAGCCGTCCTCGACGAACCCGCCGGAGAGTGAGGCACCCATGTGCGGGCAGATGTCGTCGAGGGCGAACAGCGCTCCGTTGACCCGGAAGATGGCAATATCGCGCTCGCGGAGATTCACCACCACACAACCACCTTCGGGAATGTCCGTTGTCTTCGCCACTGTCACTCGTTCGGCCACTGGGTTTTGCTCCTTTGCGGCAGATGTCCGCATTCAGTCTATCAGCCTATCTTAGCTGAAGGGAATGCTCGCCTGCGACTCAGACGAAAGACAAACACCAAATGCTAGAAGTCGAAGTGAAGTACCGGAACGCGGATCGAGCCGCGGTAGTAGCATCTCTGCTCGATATGGGAGCGAAACTCGTTCAGGATCGCGTCGATGTCGATGTGTACTTCTCCGCGCCCGACCGCGACATGAAAGCCACCGACGAGGCGTTCCGGCTTCGTCGCATCGGCGAAAAGAACTTCCTGACCTACAAAGGCCCCAAGCGCGATAAAGAGACAAAGACTCGCCTGGAAATCGAAGTTCCCCTTGGAGACGGCAACACGGTCGCGACCGACACAGAGCGCCTGTTCGTTGCTCTGGGGTACAAGCCACTCGTGGCCGTTCGCAAGAAGCGCCGGGTGTATCGCTTCGAGCGCGATGGATTCGAGATGGAAGTCTGTTTCGACAGCGTGGACCATGTGGGCGAGTTCGTCGAGTTGGAGATCGTCGCGGAAGAATCGCAGTATGAGACCGCGAAGGCGACACTTCTGGCAGTCGCCGAAGAACTGGGCCTGACGGAAAAGGAAACTCGCTCGTATCTGGGGCTGGTGCTGGAAGCACAGGCGAACGGCGCGGCGTAGAGCCACGCCGAGAGGTAATCCCATGCTCCCGCCAATCGTGACCACCATCGCTGAGGTGCGGACCACGGTGGACGCGATCCGCCGCATGGGAAAGACCATCGGCCTTGTGCCGACGATGGGCGCATTGCACGAGGGTCACGCGGCTCTTGTGCGCGCGGCGAAGTCCGCGAGCGAGTTCGTGGTCGTGTCGATTTTCGTGAACCCGACTCAGTTCGGACCGAAGGAAGACTTCGGCAAGTATCCACGCACTCTCGAAGCCGATCAGAAACTCTGCGGGGAAGCAGGCGCGGATCTGATCTTCGCGCCGACAGTCGAGGAGATGTACCCGGCGAACTCCTTCACCTTCGTGGAGGTGGGGAAACTCGGCGATCACCTCTGCGGAGCGAGCCGACCAGGCCACTTTCGCGGCGTGTGTACCGTCGTGCTGAAGCTCTTCAACATCATAAGGCCCGATCTGGCGCATTTCGGAGCAAAAGACTACCAGCAGTCGCGGATCATCGCGCAGATGGTGCGCGACCTGAACGTGCCGGTCGCGGTTCGCGTGGAACCTACCGTGCGCGAACCGGATGGACTGGCGATGAGTTCGCGGAACCGCTATCTGAGCGAGCAAGAGCGCGCGGTAGCCCCGCGAATTCACA
>JAKEEV010000307.1 GCA_022616395.1 Planctomycetia bacterium
CACTATTCGATCAAGGAAAGTGTCTTTCCGTTCAACAAGTTCCCTGGCGTGGACATCATTCTTGGCCCGGAGATGAAGTCCACCGGCGAAGTGATGGGCATTGACGACACGATGCCGATGGCCTTCGCCAAGTCGCAGCTCGCCGCGAATTCCCCACTGCCGCAAAGCGGAACGGTGTTCCTCTCGGTCGCCAATCGAGACAAAGAAGCTGTAATTCCGATCGCTCGCGGATTCGCGGACATGGGCTTCAAACTGCTCGCGACACGCGGAACGGCTCGACTCCTCATCGAGCGCGGGGTTCCGGTTGAGGTGGTTCCCAAGATTGCCGAAGGCCGACCGAATCTGATTGACCACATGAAAAACGGTCAGGTGCAACTCGTCATCAACACGCCGACCGGTCGCGGGAGTTCGACCGACGAGGCGAAGATTCGGGCCGCGGCCGTGGCGAGTCGAGTCACCGCAATCACCACTCTCTCCGCTGCACACGCGGCCGTCGAGGCTTGCCGCGCTCTCAAGCAACAGGAACTGACAGTCAAAGCGCTCCAGGAACGGTTCCCAGCAGTGAGTGGCTAGTGGTTAGTGGCTGGTGGTTAGTGAAGACAGAAAACAAAAAGCAGAAGACCAGAAGCGCTTGTGGCTATGTCTTCTGTTTTGTCTTTCACTAAACACTAAGTGGTTCATCCGGCAAGTCGGCATCGGGTTTGCGGGTTGTAGTCGCGGAGGTGCTGTATGGCAACGCGACTCACTCTGCGAGAGTTGACGGACGAAGAAAGGAACGAACTGGAAATAATGGCCCACTCCCGGACACAACAGGCCCGAATGGTTCAGCGGGCCCAGATTGTCTTGGGCTGTGCCGACCGAGAACGACCCGCACACTTGGCTGTGCGGTTGGGAGTCACTCCCGCCACCATCTACCAATGGCTCCACCGCTTCAATGACCAAGGACTGCCCGGACTGGCGGACCGACCTCGATCCGGGCATCCGCCAACCTACACCGCCCAGCAGAAGGCCGAGGTCATCGCTGCTGCCCTGACCAAACCCGACACACTGGGACTACCGTTTGGCTCGTGGACGCTCGACCGGTTACAGGCGTACCTCAACGAACACAAACAGATCCCGATCAAGCGGAGCCGTATCGACGAGATTCTGGTGGCCGAAGGGTTACGTTGGCGCAAACAGGAGACGTGGTTCGGCGAGCGGGTGGACCCGCAGTTCGCCGAAAAAAGGGGGCGATTGAAAAGCTCTACACGGCTCCACCGACAGGGTCGGTCGTCTGCCTGGACGAGATGGGTCCAGAGTCGGCCAAGAGTTTCCCCGGTCAAGAAGTGATTCCAGCGGCACCGATCTGCCAGAGTCCAGCGGGTCGAGCCAAGCAGGAAGTGGATTACGGTCGTCGCGGAAAGGGGTACATCTTTGGAGCCTTGCGTCCGGCAACGGGTGAGGCGTTCACTCACCCGTACAAAAGCCGAACGGCGGTCAACTGGGCCGACTTCTTGGAGCGGGTCGATGGGTGGGTGCCGGCGGAGGTTGGTCGGGTGTATGCGATATTGGACAACTTGTCGGCGCACCGGGCGACGGACGTGCTGTTGTTCGCGTTGGCCCACCCGCGGTGGGAGTTGGTGTTCCAACCGAAGTATGCGGCGTACTTGAACCTGATCGAACCGTGGTGGAAGGTGCTGCGTTCACTGGCGTTGAAGGGTCGTCGTTTCGAGACGTGGGAGCAGGTCTGCGAGGCGGTGGCGAAGGCCACAGAGTATTGGAACGGTCACAAGCATCCGTTCCGCTGGGGACGCCGTCGGCGTCACCGACCCAAGCGACTCTCGGGAATCGCCACCGTACCCACCGTTCAACGACTTGCCGGATGAACCACTTAGAGCGGACTTCAAGTTTCTGTAGCGACCCAACGAGCCGCGACCGCCAGGGAGCGGTTTGGCTTTCCCGCTCCCTGGCGGTCGCGGCTCGTTAAGACACGCTACGAAAACCTGAAGTCCGCCCTAGCCACCAACCACTAGCCACTTGCGAAGCACTAACCACTAGCCACTCGTGAGCGGAACGAGCTTGGTGAGTATCCAGACTATCGGCAGGCCGAAGATGCCCATGAGCACCAGGGCCATCGTCCAACTCTTGAGAGTTTCTGTTTCCGTCATTCCGCTCATCTTGCACACCACCCAGAATCCGCTGTCGTTCATCCACGAGCCGACCTTCGACCCGCAGCCGATTACCATCACCAAGTAAACCGGGTGATAGCCGAGGTACTCCGAGACGCTCTCACCCGGCCCAACTCGCGCGGCGAGAATACCCGCGATGATTCCGGCGGAAGTTATCATCGAGACCGTGCCGGAGCCTTGCGCGATCTTGAAGAGAACCGCCAGCGCCCACGCAAGAAGCAGAGGAGCGATTCCCCAGTGTTCAGCCAGCACGCCGAGGCTATCGCCAACACCCGCGGCCGTCAGTATCGCCCCGAACGCGCCGCCGGCGCAGGTGATGAGCAGAATCATGCCCGCATCATCCAGCGCCCGAGCCGTGAACTTGCCAAGTTCCGCGCGGGTCATCTGCTTGCGCCTGGCAACAAGGATCATCGCGGCAACCGCCGCGAGTAAGAGCGCGATGTTCTTGTCGCCGAGGAAATTGAGAATCCCGCGCAGCGAGATGTTCACGCCTGCGAGTTGCGTGCCGAGATCAAGTTCGGGGTGAGCGCGGGCAACCGCGACAAACACAGTCGCCAGCGTGATGAGCACCACCGGTAGCGCGATCGGCAAGATCGACGCGAAGAGCGAAGGCAACTCGCTATCGGGTCGCTGGGCACGTTGACCGAGTTCTTCAAGCGAAGTCGAACCCGATTCACGCAGAGGAACCGGACTGACTCGGTCGATGAAGACAGCGTAAGCGTACCCGACCAGCGATACGGGAATCGCCACCAGCAACCCTACCAGGATCGTCATGCCCAGATCGACCTTCAGGAGTTCCGACATTCCGATTGGGCCGGGCGTTGGTGGCACAAGCGAATGCGTGATCGCGCCGCCTGAGGCCATCGCGGTGATGTAGAGCAGGTAATTCTTGCCCGTTCGCACATGGAGTGCCTTCGCCAGTGGAACGAGCAACAAGAAAACGGTGTCGAAGAAGATCGGTACGGCCAGGATGTATCCGCTGGCGAGCATCGCGAGTGCTGCTCGACGCTCGCCAAGCAATCGGGTAAGCGAACGCACGATGCGATCGGCTCCTCCACTTTCCATGAGGGCTGCGCCGATGATGGTTGCCAGTGCAATCGATAGCCCGATGCCGATCATCAACTGCCCGAACGCCCGTGCGACCATGTTCGGGGCGTTAATCAGTTGCAGTCTCGGTTGCGTGTGTGCTGGGAGATCTTCACCTGTGGGAATGCCCTTCGAGGTGTCCTTGTGAGCTTTGCGAAGCTGCTCCACGTTGCGATCCGCGAGCCGATTACCGACCTCGCGATGAAGCTTCTGGTAAGCGTCCTGCTCGCGTGTCTGCAAAATGACACGAGGAGAGAGCAAACCCACCAGGAGCGCAGCGCCAATGAGAGCGAGAA
>JAKEEV010000308.1 GCA_022616395.1 Planctomycetia bacterium
GGGTCCGCGGACTGATCCGTGATTGCCCACTCCTTGCCGGAGAGCACGCAAGTCTGCCGGTCGTCGAGGTAGACTACCTTGTCCGCGAAGCCAGCCAGCGCGTTGGCGTCGCTGGCGAGATAAGTCCCCTCTTCCCCGATCCCGATTGCCAGTGGGCTTCCCAACCGCGCGCCGACGATCACTCCCGGTTCATGTCGGGAGATCACAGCGATTCCGTACGTTCCTTTCACCAGAGCCAGCGACTGCCGGACGGCCGAGAGCAAATCGCCCTGGTAATGCCGTGAGATGAGGTGAACAAGAACTTCGGTATCGGTATCGGAGCGGAACTGGACCCCGTCGGCCTGAAGTTGCTGCTTGAGCGAAGAGAAGTTTTCGATCACGCCATTATGAACGATGGCGATGTCGCCCGCTTCGTCCATGTGTGGGTGGGCATTTCGGTCGGTGGCTCCTCCGTGAGTGGCCCAGCGCGTGTGGCTGATTCCGTGGCAACCCGGCGCTGGGTGAGAAGCAACGAGTTTGCCCAACTCCGCGAGTCGCCCCGCTTTTTTGCGCAGGTGGAGTTGGTTGCCGGTGCTGGTCACCATACCGGCGCTATCGTATCCGCGGTATTCCAGCCGGCGCAATCCTTCGAGCAACACCGGAGACGCTTCCCGCTTGCCCGTAAAACCAACGATTCCGCACATTGGTCGCCTCCTGAAAAGAGGAGCCGGTCAGCGCTATCGCCTTCGTGGGACGGCCCAGAAGGGCCGTCCTACTTGAGCCGTTCAGCGCTGGTCTCTTGGCTCGGTCCTGGTCGTGAGCGCGCGCAGCGCCCACTCCTCGACTTCGATTGACACCCCGCGACGGAGGAACTCCACCTCAATGTAGAGGCGAGTCTGACCGTTGCGGCGAATGACTGTTCCGCGCAGTCCCTGGAACGATCCAGCCGCGACTTCGACCGGTGTTCCGGGAGGAAGAGTTTCTTCCGGGTTGACGGGAACCGATCCGCCCAACACGCGTTCCACCCGATTGAGATCGTCGAAGAGCCGATCTTGATCGACGACGGGCAGAGTCGCGCAGAGAAGATTGGTTTCCAGCGCCGCGATGCGCGCTGAGTCGCCACCGTGAAGGAAGACGTAACCGGGGAAGAGCGGGAGGTAGGAGGTTCGCCTCCGTCCGCGGCTCTTCCAGGTTTGTTCGTAGAGCGGAAGGTAGAACGGAACCTCCTTGGCCCGCAGTTGTCGGGCGAGCGCCTTCTCCATCCGCGAGCGCGTATACAGCACCCACCACTGCCCGTCAGCGGCAAGTGAGGTCGGATCTGAGAACAACGATTCAGGAAAGGCGCGAGGTTCGGCGGAAAGTAGAGGCATGAGCAATCCGAAAGCGCTGGCGCGGGGTGGAGCACTCACTGGGAGTGCGCGCGAACCCGCAATTGGGTTAACAACAACGAATGGGGGAACCAGAAAGGCAAGTTCGAGACCGTTTTTGACGAGAAGTTGGCGAAGAAGGCGCAGTCGGACTGGAATCGCTTGAGATTCCGCGGTATCGCACGACTTGGGGACAAGTAGAAATAGCCGCCCGACTCAGGACACCGGTTGACAATCATCCGGTGGTGTCCGGGGTGGGGTTACAGGTTGACGCCGGGCTTTACACCCGCCTCTGGGGAAAATTCGAAACGAAGACAGAAGCACGAAATTCGGAAGGAAGAGGATCCCTGGGCGATCTTTTTCGGATTTCGAGTTTCGGATTTGAATTTTCCCCGCAGGTGGGGCCGGGGGTAATCGCATGGGGGGAGCGCGTCGCGTCGGACTCTGGGCTGCGCTTCTTTGCGCGCTGGCGACGGGCAGCGGCGGGTGCGCGCACCTCGGCAAATCCACGCCGGTGATTCCCGTTGTCCCAAACGAGCGACAGAAGTCGATTCTGGGAGATTACGTCATCGAATCGCCCGATCTTCTCCAGATTGACCTGCTCTACGCGGTTCCGAAGCCGCCCTACCGGATCCAGCCGCTTGATGTTCTCTTGATTAACGTGGCGGGGCTGCCAGAAGGCGAGCAGATCGCGGGGCTTTACCCGGTGGAACCGGATGGAGTGGTCACCTTCGGCGGGCGATCCAAAAGCGTGAAGGTTGCCGGGATGACTCTGGATGAGGCGAGGATCGCGATTCAGAAGCACCTCGACGGCATCTGGGAGAAAGCGAAAGTGGTGACCGTGGCGGTTGCCGAGGGGCGCGGGGTGCAGCTTGTTCGCGGGCAGCATCTGGTTCGACCCGATGGGAAGGTGTCGCTCGGTTCGTATGGGTCGGTTGTGGTGGCTGGATACACAGTCACGGAAGCGAAGGCGCTAATCGAGGAGCATTTGAAGCAGTTCCTCCAGTCGCCGGAGGTTGTCGTCAACGTGATCGGGTATAACAGCAAGGTGTACTACATCATTTTCGACTTCGGCGGAGCCGGTCAGCAAATCATCCGCTTGCCGGTGACGGGAAACGACACCGTGCTGGATGCGATCAGCCAGGTGAATGGATTGACGGCGGTGTCTGACCCGAAGAATGTGTGGGTGGCCCGCTCAGCCGGTCCAGGCGAAGCCGACCAGATTCTGCCGGTAGACTGGCACGCGATGACACGTCGCGGGCGAAGCGAATCGAACTACCAGTTGCTGCCGAACGACCGAATCTTCGTGAAGGCGTATCGAATGACGACGGTGGATGTGGTTCTGGCTCGGGTGCTCAGTCCGTTCGAGCGGGCCTTCGGGTTCACTCTGCTGGGAGCCGCGATGTACAATGGGCTTCTCAACGCGGGCGGCAGTGGCGGGAGTATCGGCGGAATCGGTGGAATCGGTGGATTCTAGTGATCGGAACGGGTTGGTGGTGGCCGATGGAATCGACGAAACAATCAACGGAGTTCAACACGGGAGAACACAATGGTCCGTTTTCGTGAAGTGTTGGTCGCGGTCGTGAGTGTGGCGTGTGTGGCGAGTGTGGCAAGTGAGGCTTCAGCCCAGCCCGGTCCTCCTCCGGGGGTGCCTGGTCCTTCGAGACCGGTCTTCTCCCCGTATCTGAACCTCGTTCGGCGTGATGCCTCACCCGCGATCAACTACTACGGGATCGTCCGTCCCCAGATCGCCGCTTACAACGCGATTCAGTCCACCCAGCAGCAACTTTCGCAACTCCGGCAAGCAGAGGCGCAAGTGGATATCGTGACCGGCTTGCCCGTCACGGGTCAACCCTCCTACTTCCTGAACACGGGAGGGTACTTCCTCAACCACCGAGCCGGAGGCGGACCGGTCAACTCGTCGGTAACCACTCGCCCAACACTGGGCAACTCACCCACACCTGGCCGACCGATGGGACGGACTCGTTAAGAGTTGAGAAGTCAGATCCGCGACCGTCGGGAGCACTTCACGAAGATCGCTCCCGACGGTCGCGGCTCTGATGAAGTGACTCTTATCCGTTCTCCAGTCCCCAGCGGACGGCGAGTTGGATCAACTGCGTCCCGGTCTCGACACCAAACTTCTGTTTGATGCGCGCCCGGTAAGTTTCGACCGTTTTGGCACTGAGGTGGAGTTCAGCGGCAATCTTGTTGGTGTCGTAGCCAAGCCCCATCAACCGGAAGACCTCCATTTCCCGATCCGACAGTTGAGCAACGGGATCCGCTCCGATTTCCTGTCCCCTCCCGGATGCCTGACGAAGCAGAGACTCGGTCATCGTTGGACTGAGATAGATGCCGCCACCGAGGATGTGACGCAGAGCAGCCACGACCAGCTCTGTCGGTTGGTCCTTCTCGATGAATCCCGCCGCACCGGCTCGGATGGCTCGCTCGGCGTAGACCGATTCGCTATACCGGGACCAAATCAGCACGCGCACGGTCGGATAGCGGTCCCGAATCCGCTTGAGCAAATCGAAACCAGACCCACCAGCGAGGGCAATCGACGTGACGACGGCTTTCGGTTCGTGTTCCGCCAAGAGTTGTAACGCGCTGGGAATGTCACCGACTTCCCCGCAGACCTGGAATCCCGCGTGTTGAGATAAACACAAAGCCAGCCCCTCGCGGGCTGCTGGATGCTGGTCGACGAGCAACACTTTGGCTGGCTCGTCTCGTGGGGGCTGGGCGATTGCTCCCATCTGGTTTGTTCCTCCTGCTTCTCGCCGGGCTTCGCCGTGCCTGCGGAATTGTGACCCCGAACGATCCACACACGAAGGCAACCCCTGCCCGTTCCAAACAGGGGTAATTGATGCCAACCGCGTTCCGTTCCATCCTCCTGAACGGGATTTCCTGACGGGATTCCGCGCCGGGCCAACAGAACACTCCCGGCGAATCCACGATCCTCAGTTACCCGTTCCAGTGTCTCAATTTCACGGCCATAATCAAGGCAATCTTGGCACCTCGTCGAAACAAAATGTGTCGGGCTGAACGTTCAGACGGTATCCTCCGCGTCAGGCAGATTCGGTTGTCAGTTCCGTGTATTCGTCGAAGTCCGATTCCCTCAGACGTTTTCTTACTCACCCAAGACGAAGAACCGGTGTGCAACCGGTGAATACGGGACGGAACTCAGCTCCATTGTGAGCGGGTTGCGCGAGTGTTTTGGAAGGTTTGACCGAGCAACACCGTGGGTGCGTTTCGGTCGGTCGCTTGCAACTTGTTGAAGAGCGCGAAAGCCTTGGGCGCAGGCCACAAGCAGTTTGGCGGCAGGCCACAAACGAGGATTTACGGTCGATCTCGACCGACCAGACTTCCGGAAGCTCTGTAGCACCTTCGACGCCTTGTGCGGTGGAAAGTTCCCACTTCCGCAGCGCATTTTTCTCCAACAAGAAGCAATTCCGCCTGGGGTATTAGGCAAACAGGAACGCGGTTCTTTCTTCGGAACTGACGATTTTCGTTGGTCCTGGCGAGAAGTTGTCGTGAAGGGCGCTCGGCGGGTGCAGGAAGAGATTTTGGCGTTGTGGAGGTTTGACCCAGCCGGCTAACGCCGGCGGTTCGACAATGACCCAATCCACCCAGCCAGCTCACGCCGGCGGTTCGACAAAGACCCAATCCACCCAGCCGGCTAACGCCGGCTGGGTTGCTTCAACAACCAGATTCCCTTACTGCACCCCGCTCGGCTGCGCCCATCGCTATTTCCGCTCTCTCGCGGTACGATGCACTCTCACCCTTTGAGAGTTGCACCATGTCCAAATCCAAAAAGCCAGTTCTCGTGAAGCTCTCCGACTTACAGCCGGGAGACTATGCCGATTGCTTCGTGCAACTCACCGAGAAGAGCCGCGGAACCACGCGAGACGGCAATCCGTTCATCACCTGCAAGTTTCGCGATGCGCGCCGAACTGTTGGAGCTGTTCCCATCTGGGGCGATTCGCCGCTGTTTGCGGAAGCTCAGGAGTGGCAGGTCGGGCAGTTCTTCAAAGTGCGAGCGACGTTCACCGAACACGAGAAGTACGGCCCGCAACTTGACATCGAACAGATTCGCCTCGTCGAAGACCGCGACCGCGCGGATGGGTTTAGCGAACTCGACTTCGTCGAACGCTCACGCTTTGACCCGGACGCAATGTTCGCCGAACTCGAAGCACTCGCCAGCGCGGAAATTGCCGACCTTCCGCTTCGCACTCTTGTGCTGAACCTCCTCCACACGAACGCAGCCGCACTGAAACCGCTCCCCGCGTCCACGAGGCACTTCTATCCGTTCGCGGGCGGCTGGCTGGAACACACGCTCTCGGTCACGCGGTCGTGCGTGTGGCTTGCTGATCGCTACGCCGCCATGTTCCCCGAACTCAACCCGCCTCTCAATCGCGGGCTGGTGGTCGCGTCGGCTGTACTTCACGACATCGGCCGCGTGCGCGGAGTGGACACGCCACCGGGTCAGCCCGCGCGTCCCAATGTCGCGGGCGAACTGTTCGGCCACTTGTTCCTGGCTTACGACATGATCCGCTCAGCCGCCGCGAGTGTGCCGGACCTCAACCCCGAGTTGCTCGAACTGCTTCTGCACTGCGTCGTAACTCACTTGAAGTTACCGGAGGGGTCTCCTCGATTGCCGTGCATTCCCGAAGTGCTCATCCTTCACCATGCGGACGATCTTGACGCGAAATTCGAGATGTACGCTCGATGCTTGACGCGCGACACCGCCGACGGGCCATTCACCGACCGCGACCCGGTTCTCGGCCGCCCGCTGTTGAAGCAACGTAAGGTGTGACGAAGCCGCCACAGATAAACGCAGAAAACGCGGATCAGAAAAGACAGGATGGCCACAAAAAAGCACAAGAGGCACAAAGAAAACAGAAGAGAAAGACAGAAGGTTGAGATCTATTCAATTCTTCTATGTCTTGGTTTTCTTTTGTGCGTTTTGTGCTTTTTTGCGGCCATTCTCTTTTGTCTTTTCTGATCGTGCCTTTCGTCTGTGTTCATCCGTGGCGCTTCTTTGCTTCTCTTCCGAACCACCAACATTCCGCGTGCGTCTGGAGTGATGTACTCTCTGCTTCACTCAATTCCCACTCTTACGAGGTGAGCTGTGGCCAAAGCGAAACCAGAATCGAAGGCGGTCATCAACTTCTACTCCACGACCGGCGAGCATGGCTGTTTCTCCAACTTCTCGCGGCACGCGATTCACCTCAAGGGGAAGAAGTGGCCGACGAGCGAGCACTACTTCCAGGCTCAGAAGTTTGCCGGTGAACCCGACGAGGAGGAGATTCGCAAGGCGACCAAGCCATCCGAGGCCGCGAGCATGGGTCGCGACCGCAAGCGACCGCTGCGCCGCGACTGGGAGAGCGTGAAAGAACAAGTGATGCTTGAAGCTCTGCGCGCGAAGTTCACTCAGCATGAAGACCTGAAAGCGATTCTGCTTGGCACCGGAGACGCGGTGCTGGTAGAACACACGGCGAAGGATTCGTACTGGGGGGACGGCGGCGATGGGAGCGGCAAGAACCGACTCGGTCGCCTCCTGATGCAAGTGCGCGA
>JAKEEV010000309.1 GCA_022616395.1 Planctomycetia bacterium
CAGTTGTGCGAATCCATGTTGTACGAACCCATGCCCACCGACGCGGGCGTGTCTTTCTTCCGTCGGCAATCGCCTTCGGTAAGCACATAATCGCTCACCATGCGCCGCGCTTCTCGAACGTAAATCTGATGCGGCCAGTAATCGGTGTCGGTGAACTCGTCCTTTGCCAGTCCCCACTTCGCCATTTGTTCGCGGACTTTTTGCGGAACGCGCTTGTGATTCTGAAGCGACCACATGAGTCCCTTCTGATACGAGAGATGAGCCGCGATGATCTTCGCTCGCTCCTCGTAGCTCGCTTCCGGGTACTTGTAGTTCTGCCCGATGAAGTCGGTGCTCACAGCGCAGTTGTTGTTCGTATCCGTCTTGCCGTTGGGCATCCGATCGGGTTTCATCGGAATGCGCAGATCGCCCGCCTCGAAGTTTCGGAAGAGCAGTTCGTACATCTTCTCATCGTAATCCGCGGGCTTCTCGAACGGCACGCGATTGGCCGCGACATCGGTCATGCACATGCGGAAGCAGTACGCTTGCAGTCGCTTGTCTCCTTCACCATCCGCGGGGAGCGGATCGGGATCGATGCCGAAGAGAAGCCCGCTCTTCGGATCGCCCGGCTTCACGAACGGATCGACTTTCACCGTGAAGCGGTGCAAGTGAGTGTTCCACTTCCTTGCGACTCCGTTGAGCGTTTCTCCGTATTGCTTGTTCGGTTCTCGGCCAACGGTGTAACTCACACCGGCCGCGGCCATCAGGTCGCCTTCATAGGTCGCGTCGATGAACACTTTCGCTGCGAACGTCTTTCCGGATTCGGTCGTGATGGAAGTGATCCGCTTGCCATCGAGTTTCACGCCCTTGGCTCTGTCTAATCTCTCGCCAAACACGACGGGCATCTTTGCTTCTTCAAGCATGTCTCGAAGCAACTTCTCCGCGACCTTCGGCTCGAAGGTCCACATCGCGTCTTCCTTCGGCCGGTAGAACTGGTAAGTTTCCGGCTTCTGATGCACCCACGCTTTCGGGTCGTCGTAGTGTTTCTTCACGCGCTGGTAGAACTCGCGTGCGATGCCGCCGATGACCGCCTTGTTGCCGGAATCGGTCCAGCCGAGTCCGCCGCTTGTCAGGCCGCCGAGGTGCTTCCCCGGTTCGATCAGCACGACTGTCTTGCCCATCCGCGATGCCTGTACAGCCGACGCGACACCGGACGCGGTGCCGCCGTAAACGACGATGTCGTACTCCTCGGCGAACGCGGGCGAACTGGAGAAACACAGCGCCAGAATTGCGAGAATGCGACGCATAGGGAGGACTCCATGAGGTGCGATTGGGAGTTAGGGTAACATGTGACGATTCTGAAGGCGAGCAACCGTGGTATTTACCCCGAAGGGGTTTCAGACCAAAGCCCAGGGTCGCGAGTGAAACGAGCGCACCCTGGGAAACCAGGAAATCACCGCATCTTGGTCGCCAATGTGCGTTCGTTGATTCCACAGGTAACCCAGGGTGCGCTTGCTGTCGCAATCGACCCTGGGCTTTGGTCTGTAACGCCTTCGGCGTAAAAACCAGAACGCTGCTCATCGCTTTTTCCATTCCACACACACTCTCCGAGCCTTACGCTGAGAATCAATCGCCACCCTTCGGAGTCCCCCCATGAACCGCCGGAACTTTCTCGCTACCTCTTCCACTGCCGCTATCGCTCCTCATCTGTTTGCAACACAACCGAAGCTCAAACCTCTTCGCGTCGGTCTCATCGGTTGCGGTTGGTACGGCAAGAACGATTTGATGCGACTCATTCAGGTCGCTCCGGTGGAAGTCTTTGGACTTTGCGATGTGGACAAGAAAATGATCGACGAGGCCGCCGATCTTGTCATGAAGCGGCAGAATCCGGAGAAGCCTCCGCTATCGTTCACCGACTACAACGCGCTGCTCCGTCAGAAGGCGTGTGACATCATTCTCGTTGGTACGCCCGACCACTGGCACGCGCTCCCAACGATCGCGGCGATTGAATCCGGCGCGGATGTGTACGTTCAGAAGCCGATCAGCGTGGACGTGATGGAAGGCAAGGCGATGGTGGATGCGGCCCGCAAGCATCAGAAGGTTGTGCAAGTCGGCACTCAACGGCGCAGCACTCCTCACCTGATCGAAGCCATCGACCGCATCGTGAAGCCCGGTCTACTTGGCAAGATCGGCATGGCGGAGGTGTATTGCTACTATCCCATGCGCGCAAACGCCAAGCCGCCCATCTCGAAGCCGCCGGAATACTTCGACTACGAAACCTGGACCGGCCCGGCTCCTCTGCGGCCTTACGATGCTCCTCCTTATCCCGACGCCAAGGGCGATCCGCTCCCGCACCGCCGTTGGTGGCGCGCGTTCTATGAGTA
>JAKEEV010000310.1 GCA_022616395.1 Planctomycetia bacterium
CCAAACGTGAGTGAGCTGGGTTACAGGATTACGAACACACCTTCTTCCTCCACCATTTCCTTACCGCGGCGACCGCGCCCAAGCCAAGTAGCCCAATTAGCCCCGTCGAGGGTTCGGGAGTTGGTTCCGGTGCCGGCGGACCAACTGGCGGCTTATTCACCACAACGGGCGGAATGTTCGTTTCCGGCAAACCCGGCTCCGGGTTCGGTTGCGGTCCCAGCGGCGGATTGCCTGGCTTGTTCAGATCCGGCGGATTGATGATGGTCGGTTCGACTCTCCTCAAACTGCCGGGCCAGTTGGGCCAGTAGAAGGCGTGAGCGGGTGTGCATGCCGCAAGCGACACGACAACCGCAACCCACACTCGCCAGTTCCCACACGTCGGACACATTCGCGTTACCCTTCAGTCACCAAGTTCCCCCACACAGCGCGGCGGCTCATTCCAAACTCGCTCATCAGTGTCAACCCGGTGTTTTGCGGCAGGCAAATGAGTTGACCCGGCAAGGGTGGAAAGCTGCGGAAGCTCTACTTGCTCGCCGTGACGTGATGATTCGAGAAAGTTTGCGGGTTGAGTCGCGCGGGTGTCGAAAAATCAAGGTGAACCACCTGTGGGGGCGGCGGACATGAAACGCTTCCGTGTGAAGGCAATTGGATTGAGTCTGGCACTCGCCACCGGATCGGCTGTGGCAGCCGATCGCGACTTGCCATTGCTTGGTCAGAAACCGGGCGTCGTGATTCCGGCCAGCGTGCCGGCTTTGCGGCTGCCGTTGCGCAGCGCGCCGCCAGCCAGCAAGGAGAATCATGATCTGATCTGGCTCCCCCTGCGCCAGTCAGTTCCCGCGGAGATTCTCCCGGCCGGAGGACCTTCCGCTCCGGCTCTGCCTCCACCTTACGGAATGCAACAACCGCTTGGTCCGCGCCTCGCCAACGTGAGTGATGGCGGCACGCTCCCCCAAATTCCTCTTCCCCCAGATGCGCCCACCGAACTGCCGCCCGCGATTCCGGCAGCACCTCAAATCTACCCGGCACCGGCCCCGCGACCGGTCGATCCACAATCGCTCCCACCCATGATGCCTCCCCCGAAGAGATCAGATGATCCGATTCCGCTTCCAACACCCAGACCGCTCAATCCTCAGCCGGAATTACACCCCGCGCCGCCGGAACTCATGCTGCCGATCGGAGCCAAAGAGAAGAAACACGGCACGTTCGGCTCTCCTCCGATCCGTCTGTCACGCGACTTCCCGCCCGTTCGTGATTTGATTCAACACGGGCATGGGCACGGTCACGGTGATGGGTACGGGCATGGAGAACTGATCCTCACCGACGACATGGCCGACGGGCCACTCGACCGTTTCTTTGTGCGTGGCGAATATCTCCTGTGGTGGCTGCCGGGCTACGCGATTCCCATTCTGGCGACCACCAACGCCAATCCGAACACCAACGGCTTTCTGGGCGAACCGGGAACCACCGCACTGATTGGCCCCGGCACCTTCATCGGCAGCACGAGAAGCGGATTCCGCATTCGCGCCGGTGCGTGGATCACGGATTGCGGTTCGTGCGGCGTTGATGCGGGCTTTTTCTTCCTGGGCAATCGCAGCGAGTCTCTGACCATCAGTTCCGATCAGTTCGCGCGCATCACGCGACCGGTATTTGTGCCGAATCAACCGCCTGGAGAAAGCGGAGAGTCCGTCGCGGTTCCGGGGAGTCTCACTGGATCGCTGATGGTTCGTGGCGATAGTCGCCTGTGGGGCGCGGATGTGAACATCAGGAAGTGCCTGTTTCGAGAATGCGATGCGCGCGCGGAATTCTTCGCGGGGTATCGACACCTGAACCTGCGCGAAAGTCTCACCGTCACCGAGAACATTCTCGTGATTGGCCCTGGCGGAACTCAGGTGACCGTGCCCGACCCAATCGGGACGAGCGTCATCGTACAGGATAGCTTCGCGACGCGGAATTACTTCCACGGAGCGCAGTTCGGGATCGCCTACGAACGCCACTGGGGACGCTTCGATCTCGACGCCCGCGCCTCGCTTGCTCTTGGCAACACTCATCAAGTTCTGGAGATTGACGGCTTCCAGGTGCGTCAACGGCCGGGCGTTCCCCCGATGAGATTCACTGGCGGGTTGCTCGCGGTCGGTCCAAACCTCGGTCGGTTCACCAGCGATCACTTCAGCGTGGTGCCGGAGTTCACCCTGAACGTTGGTTACTGGGTCACTCCTCGTCTCCGCATGTTCGCCGGTTACAACTTCCTCTTCTGGTCGAACGTGATTCGGCCGGGCGACCAGATTGACCGCACCATCGATCTGACGTTCGTCCCAAACGCGCCTGTGGTCCCGCCCTCCGGTCAGAACCGCCCCCGACCGCTGTTCAAGCAATCCGATCTGTCGATCAACGGCGTCCAGGTCGGTCTGGAATGGCGGTGGTGACGGATCGTGTCGCCATGCAGGGCGTCATCTGCACTGAGAGGACCGCGACGATTAACAGAGTCTGGGTGCGCGGGGTGAATTGGGGCGAGTCTGAATGCTGGACGATCAACCTTGACCCAACTCCGGTTGGACGAGAAGATGCGATCAGCGTTTGTTTATGAAACGTGATTGCTTTGGGGAGTCGGGAATGTGGCGTGTGATTGTGCGTATTTCGTACTTCCGTGATACGGGGTCGGGGTTGCGCAACAATCATGTTGTGCCGCCATTCACCACTCTTGGTCTTCAGAACACTGCCACCGGTACGTTCGAGTCTCCCGCCGTGGATCGAATTCAGGCCGCGAACATCTTGTCGCAAGTTTTGCAAGCCATCGCCCCCAGGAACAGAAGTTGGGGGTGGGCATCTTGCTTGGTGCGAACATCTTGTCGCAAGTTTTGCAAGCCATCGCCAACCCCCAACAGTTCAACGACGTTGACCTCAAGTCGCTTTGAAACACCTCTGGGTGTACATTGATCGGGTGTCCTGAGGGACAGAGGTGCCAGCCGAGATCAATGGAGAGAATCATGAACCAGTTTCACATCAACAACGAGAACACCGAAGACACGTTCGATTCCACTGAGAATCTCCAGGACGCTATTCGCATTGCTCGAGAAGTAGCAACCAAAGGGCCAGTCGGTGAACCGGTTTGCATCGAACACAAGGGCAAGAATATCAGGCAATTTGTCCTCAAACCCAACGGTGAGGTAGAAGAAAAGGTGCTTGTCTGACGGTCGGTCTTGAAAGCACTATCCGCTCCTCGGTCGCGCGTCACTCAGATCTTGCTCCCAGCCGGCAGATCGGGGAGATCCGCGACTCACATCGCCCAGACTTCCCCCTTTCACACACCTCTTCCGCGCGTTCCATCTCTCCGAGTCCGGTGTATCCTTTTGCGGAGAAGAGCGACTCGGGAAAGTGCTTCCCCATTCCGCGCAAGTTCTCATTCCGGGCGGGTTCTCCGGTCGACTCGCTACACTCGCCGCATTATCAACCGAGGAACTCTCCCCATGACCCAACGTACGCGAAAGGTGCTGCTCCTGGCGCTGTTCGGCACTCTCGTCGTTGGTCTTACGAAGGTCAGTACGGCCCAGGAGCCGATCCCGCTCCGCGCGCCGCAACCAATCCCGTTGCCGTTGCCGGGCGAGCCTGGTTTCCCCATGCAGCCGGGTCAGCCGGTGATCCCCGCGCTTCCAGACGAAGTCGATGTGTTGGCGAAGGGGCCGGTTCACGAGGGGTTCGCGACGACAGCGGAACCGCCTGCTGAGTCGCCCATCGTGAATCAGCAACCGCCGGAGCCGATTGAGGAACTGCCTCCGGAACAGAAGCCCGAAGGCGATAACGTTCAGTGGATTCCCGGCTACTGGCACTTTGACGAGGAGAGCGGCAAGTTCATCTGGGTGAGCGGATTCTGGCGTCAACCTCCTCCCGGCAGAGTGTGGGTTCCCGGTTCGTGGCGCGAGGCCAATGGCGGCTGGCAGTGGGTTCCGGGTTTCTGGCAAGAAGTGAATCCCCAACCGGAACAGCCTCAGCAGCCGGCCCAGCCGGAGATCGAATACCTTCCGCAACCTCCTCAGCCTGTCGAGATCGGCCCGAGTACGCCGGCGCCGGGAGATTCGTATTTCTATTCGCCCGGTTCGTGGGTGTGGCGCGGGCGTTATGTGTGGCGGCCGGGTTGCTGGATCGAATACCGCTCGGATTGGGTGTGGGTGCCCGCGCGCTATAACTGGACGCCCGCCGGTTATGTCTTCTGCGACGGCTACTGGGATTACCCGCCGGCTCATCGCGGAGTGCTGTTCGCTCCGGTTGTGTTCACGCAGCCTATCTACACTGATCCTGAATTCTTCTACACGCCCGCGTATGTGGTGAGTGAGCCGTGCTTCTATGGAGCGCTGTTCACGCGCCGAGGACATTGCAACTACTTCTTCGGCGACTACTTCGCCCCGCGCTACAACACGCTCGGTTACAACGCCTGGTGCGGCACCTTCGGCCGCAACGGGTTTGCTCTTGGGTTTGGAACTGGCCGGAACTGGGGCTATGACCCGCTGTGGAGCTACTACTCGGTGCATCACCGCAACGTGCCGAAGTGGCACAACGGCATCAACAACCTCTACGCGGGTCGCTATCGCGGGGACATCGCTCGTCCGCCAGCGACACTGGTTCAACAGAACACGGTGATTAACAACATCACGAAGGTGAACGTCAAGAACGTGACGAACAACATCACCGTCGTCAATGGCACGCCTCAGGTGAACAACCGCGACGTATCAAACGTGGCGATGGTGGCTCCTCTGCGTGTTGCTCCTGATCTTCAGAGAACCAGGTTCGAGAAGGTGAATCCCGACGTTCGGCGCAAAGAAGCCGTCGCCGCCAAGCAGATTCGCGACGTTGGAGTTCAACGGACCAAGCTCGAAACCGCCATCGCCAAACAGCCAAAGTCCCCAGTACCGCAAGCGATTCTCGGCCCGCAGTCGATCAAGCTCGACGTGCCGAAGACGGCCGCGGTGCGTGCTCAGGTAACCGACCAGAAGAAGGCTCCGCCACCGAACCCGCTGCGCCCAGCGGGCAAGAACGGAAACACCGGCCCCGGTGGAAACCGGCCAACGCCCAAGATCGACCCGAAACAACCGGTAAACCCGCCGGTCGTCAACCCGCTTCCGAAGGTCAACCCGAAGCAGCCGGTCAACCCATTGCCCAAGATCAACCCCAAGGTTGATCCAAAGCAGCCGGTGAATCCGTTGCCCAAGATCAACCCCAAGCAGCCGGTCAACCCGCTGCCGAAGGTCGATCCGAAGCCGCTGCCGAAGGTGAACCCGAAGATTGATCCGAAGCAGCCCGTGAATCCATTACCGAAGGTGAACCCCAAGCAACCGGGGAATCCATTGCCGAAGGTGAATCCGAAGCAGCCGGTCAACCCGCCGGTGTCTCCGAAGATTGATCCCAAGCCGCTGCCGAAGGTCGAGCCGAAGATCAATCCGAAGCAGCCGATTCCGCTGCCCAAAGTCAATCCGAAGACTCCGGTTCAACCTCCGCCAGTCGTCAATCCGTTGCCCAAGGTGAATCCGCAACCGCTTCCGAAGGTCAACCCAAAGCCCGTCACGCCGGTTCCACAACCGAAGGTGAATCCGCTTCCGAAGATTAATCCCAGGCCGGTGACTCCGGTGAACCCATCGCCGAAGGTCAATCCGCAACCGCTTCCGAAGGTGAACCCACTGCCGAAGGTGAATCCGGCTCCGGTTCAGCCGAAGATCAATCCGCAACCGAAGGTGAATCCGAAACCGCTTCCAAAGGTCAATCCGCAGCCTCAGCCGCTACCGAAGGTGAACCCCGCGCCCAAACCGGTGGTGAATCCGCCTCCTCGACCGCTACCGAAGGTGAACCCACAGCCTCAACCGCGCCCACAACCAGCGCCGAAGGTCGTGCAACCACCACCTCGACCGCAACCAGCGCCGAAGCCGATCGTGCAACCACCGCCCAGGCCCGCGCCGAAGATCCAACAACCACCGCCCAGACCCGCGCCGAAGGTGGTGCAGTCACCGCCACGACCTGCGCCGAAGATTCAACAACCACCGCCCAGACCGGCGCCGAAGATTCAACCACCGCCCAGGCCCGCGCCAAAGATCCAACAACCACCGCCCAGGCCACAGCCGCCCAGACCCGCGCCGAAGGGTCCCGCGGGCAAACCGCCCGGTAAGCGCTAAGCGCACAGAAACGAAGCAGGCCGGGGTTAACCCGGCCTGCTTCGTTTCTGCTTTGAACAGTCGCGGAGTTGGCGTTTAGTTGGAGTCAGAGCTTTAGCCGGTTCTTACTGAAGACCGCCTAAAGGCGGGACTCCAACAAACACCAAGCGCCCGGTTGGAGTAGCGTCTGAAGCGGTTCTTCACGAAGACCGCCGAAAGGTGGGACTCCAACAAATTCGTTACCCGCACTTGGCCATTTCTTCGGTCTCTCCAACGCGGGCTTTGCGGACCAGTTCCGCCAGTGCATCCGCGCTCAACCCCAGGTCCGCGAGCAACTCCCCGCGTTCGCCGTGTTCGATAAAGCGATCCGGGATTCCGCGGCGAATCACATTGCGCGAATCCAGCCCGGCTGCGTTCGCAGATTCCAACACCGCGGAGCCGAACCCACCTTCCAGTGTGCCTTCCTCCACGGTCACTACCAAAGGCAGCGTCTCCACTGCCTTCAAGATGGTGTCCTTATCCAGCGGCTTGACGAACCGGGCGTTGATAACACCCATGTGAATGCCTTCCGCCCGCAACTTCTTTGCAGCGCTCATGCAGTTGGCAAGCAGCGTGCCGTATGCGATGAAGCAACCGTCCTCGCCCCACTCGATCACTTCCGCCTTGCCCATTTCCAGCGCCGCAACGGGGTCCGGCCGTTCGATCTTGTCGAGATTGGCTTTCGGATACCGCATTGAAATCGGCCCGGTGTGTTTGAGCGCCAACTTCAACATCGGCTGAAGGTCCGCCTCATCTCCGGGAGCCATGCTCACCATGTTCGGGAACAGCCGCATGTACGCGATGTCGAAGACTCCGTGGTGAGTTGGCCCTTCTGGTCCCGTGAGGCCGGAGCGATCCATACAGAAGACAACGTGCAGATTCTGCAAGCACACTTCCTGGAAAATCTGGTCGAAGCTGCGTTGCAGGAACGTGCTGTAAATGTCGACCACTGGTGTGAGGCCAGCTTTCGCCTGACCCGCGGCGAACGCGACCGCGTGGCTCTCGCAGATGCCCACATCGAAGAACCGGTCGGGGAAGTCCTCGCGCACCTTCTCCAGTTTGTTCCCCTGACACATCGCCGCGGTCATCACCGTGACCTTCGGATCGTCCTGCATCGCCTGATGCAGCGCGAAGCTCATCGCGTCGGTGTACGCCTTCGATCCGCCCTTCTTGAGAGACAGAATCGCGCGATCCGGGCCGAGTTGCTCGAACACCGGCGGCGTGTGATAAGTCACCGGGTCTTCCGCGGCTTGCGGAACGCCGTAGCCTTTTGTGGTGAGCACATGCAAAAGGATCGGCCCCTTCTGCGTCTTCAGATCGCGGAGAATCTTGCGAAGACCGGGCAAGTCGTGGCCGTCCACCGGCCCGAAGTAGCGGAAGCCGAGTTCCTCGAAGAGCATTCCATCCTTGAAGAACGCCTTCAGCGCGTCGCGGAACTGTTCGAGCGCCGAGTGAGCCATACCCCCGATTACTGGAATCGCGTTGAGTATCTGATTGAGTCTCCGCTTGCCGCCCTGATAAAGCCCAGTCATGCGGCACTGATCGAGATACTTCGCCAGTCCGCCGGTTCGCGGGCAAATGCTCATCTTGTTGTCGTTGAGGATGACCAGCACGTTCTGGCCCATCCCGCCGATGTTGTTCAGCGCCTCCCACACGATCCCCGAAGGAAACGCCCCGTCGCCGATGACCGCGACCGCGTGCCGATCCTTGCGACCAACCAGTTCATCGCCCGCTTTGAGGCCGGAGATGCACGAGACACTGCACCCGGCGTGACCAGTCATGAACAAATCGTAGTCACTTTCGTGCGGGTTGGGGAAACCCATCAACCCGCCGCGCGTTCGGATCGTATGGAAGCGATCAAAGCGCCCCGTGATGAGTTTCTGCGGGTAAATCTGGTGTCCGGTGTCCCAGATGAGCCGGTCCTTGTCCTTCGAGAAGTCGAATGTGAGGTGCAAGGCCAGGCACAACTCGACCACGCCGAGATTACTGGCGAAGTGAGCTGGGCGACTGGTGAGTACGCGAATCAGCTCGTCGCGAATTTCGTGCGTCAGCGCTTGCAGTTGCTCATCCGAGAGCTTCTGCAAGTCGAGCGGTGACTTGATCTGCGGTAACAGTTTGGTCATGGTCAAACCTCTTGGGCGAACCCGCCCACAAGGGCGGTGTGGTTGGCGAACGCTGCCAGAAGGGCTGGCACTTCGCCTCGTGCAGTTTCACCCGCTCCCTTGCGGTCGCGGTGGGTTCTACACTAGCGATCCCTCTGCACCACATACCGTGCCAGTTCGGCCAGTAGCGGGCTACCAAGTCGTTCGGCGGCCGTCACTGCCTGCTGGCCCAGTTCCGTTGCCTTTTTCCGGCTTTCCTCAACACCGAGGAGACCGGGGTAGGTTAGCTTTCCGCGCGCTGCGTCTTTTCCAACGCGCTTGCCGGCTTTATCAGCCGTGCTTTCCACATCTAGTAAATCGTCCGTCACCTGGAAGAGCAACCCGAAGGCGCTGGCGAACTCATCCGCAGCCGCCAGGGATACGGAATTGGCTCCGTCGGGCCACTCGCTCTGGGCTGCAAAAACACCTAGCCGCAAGCACGAGCGAAACAGCGCTCCCGTCTTGCGGGCGTGCAGGTCTTCGAGATTCGCTTCGCCGCAAGCGGCGAACGCACGTCCCTCGATCTTCCCCTCGGCCTGCAAATCGAGTACCTGTCCGCCCACCATCCCAACCGCCCCAGCGCCCTTCGCTAACTCCAGACAGCTAACCGCAGCCGTTCGCGGCGGGTAACCGTCCGCCAGCACTTGAAACGCACCTGTCAGGAGCGCATCGCCCGCAAGGATGGCCAGAGCCTCGCCAAACTTCTTGTGGCACGTCGGCTGTCCGCGGCGCAAATCGTCATCATCCATCGCGGGCAGGTCGTCATGAATCAGCGAGTACGTGTGGATCATCTCCACCGCACACGCGGCCGGCAGCGCCTGCTCCGCAGTTCCACCAGTGGCTTCGCACGCCAGCATCGCCAGGATTGGCCGGAGCCGCTTGCCGGGCGAGAACAAACTGTAGGCCATCGCGTCTTGAATCGCGTGTGGCGCGCTTGCGGTCACTTTCAAGAGCCAAGCCCGCAACGCCGATTCGACCAACTCCTGACGCGGTTTCAGTTCCCGCCACAACTCGTCCGGGACACCGTTCAAATGGCCCATCATATCAACTTTGCGGTGCAAAGCTACTCGACTTTCGGTGTCTTGGAAAGATGATCCCGATGTCATTCTGGTATTCCCGAACCAGAGTCCGGCTTGGTGGTTTTGCTTACCGACTCGGTTTTACTTACCGACATGGCTGCGGCTTCAAACGACGCGACGTGATCGAACGGCTTCAACTCCGCCGCGCCCTCATCGGTTAGCCCGCCAAGCAACTTTACTTTCTGTTCGGCGTCTCGAAGTTGGCTGTAGCACTGGCGAAGCAATAAGACTCCGCGTTCATAGCGTGAGAGTGCATCTTCGAGCGTGGTGGTGCCGTCTTCCAGTTCGCGGAGGATGGCGTCGAGTTCGGCGAGTGCCTGCTCGAAGGGGATCGGAGGAGTTTCGGCGGGGGTAGGCATCTGCACGCATCCCGTGCGGACGAAGAAGCCATCCATGTTGGCGAACCCGACCCGCCAGGGTTAGGGTATCACCCCCCGCCTTGTGGCGGGGGTTCGCCGTGAACCTCTTCCACGCGGCTGACGACTTTGCCTGACGCGAACCGGGAGACGATCACATCACCCGGTCGAAGCGAGTCGGCGTCGCGAACGAGTCGGCCGTCGGCCGTGTGAGTCAGGCTATATCCGCGGGCCAGCACTTGCAAGGGGCTGAGCGATTCCAGTCGGGCGGCGATGTTCGCCAGTTTGTCGGAGGCTTGACCGAGGCGGTGCTTCACGGCACGAGCAAGGCGTTCGGCAGTGTCGTCGAGTTCCCGTTCGAGATCGTGAATCCGTTGAAGCGGTCGGCGGAAGGCGGATCGAGTCGCGAGTTGCTCAACTCGTTGCCGCGCAAGTTCCAGTCGGCGCTCGATGGCGTCCGCGAGTCGGGAATCAGCGCTGCGAAGTGCCGCGCGCAATTCGCGCTGATCCGGTGTGAGCGCGACCACAGCCGCCGATGGCGTTTCGGCTCTGTAGTCCGCGACGAGATCGGCAATGGTTACATCAATTTCGTGCCCGATGGCGGAGACAACCGGCACTTGCGAGTTAAAGATCGCGTCGGCGACCACTTCCTCGTTAAACGCCCACAAGTCTTCGGTGCTTCCTCCCCCTCGGCCGAGAATGACGGCATCGAGAGTCAGCCGATTCGTTGCGTGAAGCCAGTTGAGCAGTCGCAGCGATGAGGCGATGTCGTGAGCGGCTCCTTCGCCCTGCACACGCGACGGTTTCACGATGACTTCCGTCAGCGGCCAGCGCTTGGCGAAGAGTTCGATCATGTCTCGAACCGCGGCTCCGGTAGCGCTGGCAACGAGCGCCACTCGCTTCGGCGGACGAGGGGGTCGGCGCTTGCGGAGCGGATTAAAGTATCCTTGCGCGAGCAACTTCTCTTTCAATTGCCTCAGAGCGAGTTCCGCGGCTCCGATTCCCTTCGGTTGAAGCTCTTCAACCAGCAGTTGATACTCGCCTCGTGGCTCATACACCGTGAGTCGCCCGCGAGCGATCACTTCCAGACCGTCCTTGAGATCAAACTTGAGCCGCAAGTTGATTCCGCGAAACGCGACCGCCTTGATCTGAGCTGCCGCGTCCTTGAGCGTGAAGTACCAGTGCCCGGACGATGCCCGCGTGAAGTTCGACACCTCGCCGGTCACCCACACCAACTGAAACCGCGCCTCGACCGCGTCGCGCACAAGCGCGGTGAGCGCCGAGACGCTCATCGGCTGCACAGCGGTTTTGGTGGCGGCACTCATGGGCTTTCAAAGTAGTAGGCACACGCCGTGTGCCGTTGCCTTTGCATTCAGAACGGCACCCGGCGAATGCCTACTACTTTCCCCGAACAAGAATCAGCGGATCGCCTTGCTGATCGTGCATCCAGCATACCAGTTCGAGGGGGCCGAACGCAGCGCGATCTTCCCACTCCTGACGAATGAGCACCGCGAACGCGCCCGTCGACAACTCACGCGGGTGATTCAGCCGCACCGCGGGGCGGGCGTAGTAGAACATCACGCCCTCATCCTTCAGCTTGAACAGATAGAGCGGCTGACCAACGGGAACGCGTTCACGCAACTCGGCCGCGGTCGATTCGGCATTACGGCCCGCCGTGCGCTGGGGGATGACAACTTCCACGAAGACGACTTTCGCGACGATCCAAGAGAGGAGGAAGACAACGACGAGGCGAACCCCGCCCGCAAGGGCGGTGGGTGGACCCGCGACCCTTGTGGGTCGGGTTCGCCTGCACCCGCCGCCCTTGCGGGCGGGGTTCGCCAGGAGCGACAACAGCCCCATCACGCCCAGGCCCATTAGTCCCGCGCTCAGAGGCAGAGCGTAGCGGACGTTGTGATTGGGCACGAGTGTCCAGAAGAGAAGATTCGGCCACGTCCAGCAGTGCAACAGTTGAAGCAGAAGCTTTCCGCGAGCATCCCACTTCGCCCAGAAGCTTCGTCGGAAGGTAAGCAGCGCGAAAGCGGAGACCGGCAGGTGAGCCGCGAACACCGCGAGCGGATACGTTGCCAGTTCCGCCCACGGATAGCCTTTACTCGCCTTCGGCGCGAAGCGGTACGCGACTTCCTGTCGGATTGTGTTCGCCAGCGCGTCCCAGCCCACTTGCTGAATCACCGCCAGCGCCCAGAGTGCGCAGACCAGGACCGCCAGAGCGACCGCGAGCAAGTGACTCCAGTCGAAGAGCAGAGACAGTTGCCGTCTCCAGGCGAGGAGCGGAATCACCGTGAGGTAGAAGAACGCGGGCGCGGTCCACTTGGTAAGCGTTCCGCCCGCGACACACAGCAGCGACAACAGCAAGAATGAAGTTGGCGAGCGGGGGGCGTCAGCCCCCTGATTTGAGATCGCGCGGTGAAATAACACAAGCGCTGCGGTCACCCAGCCGACGAGCGACATGTCGATTTCCGCGCTGGGCACTTTATCCAACCACAACACCGAACACGGAATCACCAGAGCCGCGAAGAGCGCCTCACGCTCGCCCAACACGCGTCGGAACATGCCATGCAGGAGCACAATCGCGAGCGTAGCGGCGAACACGGAAGGTAAGCGTGCGCTCGCGGACGTCACTTCGCCAAACGGCAGGCTGCACAGGCCGATTGCCGCGTAGTGTCCCGGCGGTTTGGTCAGAAATGGTTCGCCGTAAAGGATGGGGTAAAGCCAGTTCCCCTGGAGGCATTCGCGTCCGATGATCGCGCGAAGCGATTCGGTGCGATACAGCGGCCCGGCCGAGATGCCGTACAGAAACAGAAACGTACACCACCCCGCGACCGACAGCGGAGCGAATCGCATCGCGCGGAGTTTGAAGCGAACGGGAACGACAGACGCGAGTCGAATCGGCGGCCTCCTTGCCACACGGATTCACGACGAGGCGGGTGCGGGCTTGCGCCACACTAACCCCACCACCAGCGCCAAGCCCACCACGGACCAGCACACAAACGGCATCCAGTCGCCGAGAGTTGCGTACCACGACCCTCGGTTGTCGATCGGCACCGCGGCCGTCACCACGGCTTCCATTTTCTTCGACGTGCGCCAGGTTTCGCCCGGCAGAGCGATCACGCGGCCGTCGGGGTCGATCACACCGGAAATGCCCATGTTCACGCTTCGAACAACCGACCGGCGGGTTTCGATCGCGCGGAACCGGCAGATCGCGAGGTGCTGTTCGTGCTCCTCGGTGCCGTCAAACCAGCCGTCGTTGGAGATGTTCACCAGGAAGTTCACCGGCTCCGTCGCAACATACTGCCGAGCCAGATACGGATCGGAATCCTCGTAGCAGATGAGACAGGCGAAGGTGAACTCGCGGCCGTCGCGAGTGACAAGCGGAAACCGCGTCCAGCGTTCACCCGGCCGGCACGAATAGTCGTAGTCGTAAGGGGTAAACCACTTCATGAACGGCAATTGTTCCTTCAGTGGCACGTATTCGCCAAATGGAACGAGGTGCATCTTGTCGTAGCGGGCGACCGCGGCGGTGTAGAAGAGGGTCGGGTCGTCCGGCTTCCACAGTTCGGACTTCGGGAGCGGCTTGACCAGGAACGCGGAGTTGTACTTCCACACCCGGTTGCCGTCCCATTCCAGTCCGGTGAGTCCGAGAAGGGTGGAGGTGCCCCACGGTTTGCCGAGAAACTCGCCCCGCGAGGTCATCCGCTTCCGCTGGAACGCATCCGGAGCATCCTCCACTTTTGCACCCGGCGCGATGTCACACCAGTCCACCGGGCAACACGTCTCGGGCCAGATCACCAGATCCGGTTTCGGTCCCCCGGTATACGCCTTGCGGTCCTTGTCCCAGTGAATCGCCTTGAAATGCAAATCGATGTAGGACTCAACGAGCAATTCCTTATTCCGCATCTTATCGCCCTGCGACAAGTTTCCCTGAAGCACCGCGACCAGCGGACCATTTGCGAACGGCTCATGCTGAAGTTGGTAGTGCCCGTAGGTGTAAGTGCCCGCGAGGAGTAGCGCCACAAGACACGTGGTCGTGAGAATCAGTTGAGGAGACCTCGACTCGACATCCACCGGCCATCGCAAGCGGCGCTGAACAGCGGGCGAAAGCAACAGCCAGTCCGCGATCAGCCCGTTCACCGCGGCGACAACGAACGACACCGCGTAGACGCCCCCCACATCCGCAATCTGAATCAGGCGTAGGAACTCATGCTGCGTGTAGCCGAGGAAGTACCAGCCGAAGCCGATCATCTGGTAGGCGCCGACATACTTGAGGAACGGGTAGCCCGTTGGGAAGTGCATCCGGGCGTATTCCAGAGCCACCCAACCCACCGGCACTGCCAGAGCCAGCGGCACACCGAGCCGGTCGAGCTTGCGAATGATCGCCAGAGCCACAAGCCAGAAGAGAGGAGCGAGGACGGAGAATCCGAGCCACGACAGGTACATCATCGGGTGAGCAACTCGCACCCACTGAGTCGCCAGCGCGAAGAATACAAACCCGCCGACATACGCCGCGAAGTATCGCCGCTTGTTCGACACCGGAGCGCGAACGAGCGTCAACCACGGCGCAAGCGCGATGAACGCGAGCGGCCCCAGGTTCAGCGGAAAGTACGCCAACCAGAGCAGCACGCCAGAGACAATCGCGGGCAGGAATACGCGAGGCTTCACGCGGAATCCTTCCAGGAGTTGGGCGAACGGCCGGCGTAAGCCGGCTGGTGAAAGAGACAGCGACACCAGCCGGCTTACGCCGGCCGTTCGTTTAGAGCAGCACCACATCCATCATAGCGCCGCGGTCGCATCTTGTGTCGCCGGCCGGCAGCGAAATCAGAGCATCCCCCGGTTGCAATCCGAGCAAGTCCGGCGCTCCGGACCAGGGTAGCGGGCGGACGCTCCATCCGGTTGAGCCGAGTTCGGTCTTCGCGGGGCGGTATGTGGGGCGGTCGTTGCTCTCCGCGAGTCCTTCCGTCACCGGCAGCTTGATTGTGCGCGGACCAGGCTCCTTGTGTCCACCCAGGATTCGCAGAGCCGGTCGCACAAAGAGTTCAAAGCCGACAAACGCGCTCGCCGGGTTGCCCGGCAAGCCGAACACGAGCGTTCCATCCTGTGCCGTGCCAAACAACAGCGGCTTGCCCGGCTTCACCCGCACTTGACGGAAGTGAACCCTGACTCCCAGCTCCTTGAGCACATCCGGCACCAGATCGAATTTGCCCACCGACACTCCCCCGGCGATCAGCACCACATCGGAAACTTCGATTCCTTCTCGGATGAGCGAGCGAGTGATGGCGAAGTCGTCACGAGCGATGCCGAGGTATCGCGGAAGTCCTCCTCCGCGCACGGTCTGTGCCGTGAGCATCGGTCCGTTCGTGTTGCGAATCTGCCCGCCCATCGGCTTGGTGTTCGCTTCAACCAACTCCGCGCCGGTGGAAAGAACACTGACCTTCGGGAACGGATACACCGGCACCGCTGTCTTGCCGACGCTCGCCAGCACGCCAAACGCAGCGGGGTTGAGGATGGTGCTGGCCTTGAGCACGACATCGCCAGCCTTCATCTCGGTGCCTTGCGCGAACACATGCTGACGCGGTTTCACCGCCGAGTCGGTGATTCGCACCCACCCCCAACCCCCTCCCTGTAGGGAGGAGGCGAGGGGCTGCGTGTCTTCCTGCATCACGACCGCATCGGCTCCGGTGGGCATTGGAGCGCCGGTAAATATTCGACTCGCTTCTCCGGCTCCGATTGTCTTCGTGGGCATCGCGCCCGCGGGCACTTCTTCGACGACTTTCAACTCGGCATTGGGCGAAGCGCAGTCCGCGGAGCGCACCGCGAAGCCATCTCGGAGCGCTTTGGGGAATGGGGGCGAGTCCATGTCCGCGGGGATGTCCACCGCGAGGACTTGTCCCAGAGCGGAGGACGTAAGCGCTGCAACTTCGGTTTTCAGCGGCCGGGCGTGCTTGAGCACTTCGGCCAGCGCATCGGCAACTTCGAGCATCGGTGAATCTCCCGTGGTTCGGGATTGTATACCGATTCCAGGGAACCGATCTATCCGGGATGAGGTGCGAGGCGGGCATCAAGGCATCGCCAGCCCAAGGGGCCGCAGAACAATTATACGTCCCGGACGTAGAATACGCTTAAATAGGAAGTGCCTTCCCAGAAAGGATTTGAATCAGATAGTGGTGTCCCGAGAAGGACACGCTTAAATGAGTAGTTGGAGGAGGTCACTGTGTGCATCAGGCCCAGTGGGGCAGGTAGTGGGCGAGCTTCTTGGAACTGCCGACTGCTTCATCGGCTTTGATCTGCACCGCTTCGACTGCGGCGGTGATGATCTGAGAGACGATGGCGCTCTTACTATCAGGCAAACGAAATCGCTTTCGCAGGCTCTGGTTGGTCATGTTCTCATGCATGACGTACCGCAACACGCAGTGCTGGTAACACGCTCGGATACGTGCCTCGCGATCCATCTCTTGAAACGGCTTGTGCCCGAGGATAATCACGCTCGTCCGGCGATGACCAACGACGAAGTCCGGCGCGGGGAGTTGGAAGGTCTCCGCTGCGGTGATGACTTGGTCGATGCCGCTGCTTTTCTCCTCGCAGATATGCATCCGTCGCATCAGATCCGCGAATCGCTCGTTGCGGGACTGGTAGCCATCAATGAACCGCTCGACGGGCACAATCGGTTCGCCGGGGTTCGAGATTTCCACTCGGTTCGTGTATACCTCGATCATGACCGAAGCGCCAGTCATCTTGAAATCTTGATGGATGATCGCGTTGGCGACGAGTTCGCGGATTGCGATTTCTGGCACCAGTTTCACTTTGCGACGAATCGCTTCCTCCACGATTTCGTTCTGGGGAAGCTGGCTCATCACAAAGGCTACCAACGGTTGAAACCCAACGGCGTATCCGCTCTCCCAGGTCTGATCCAATTTCGTCGCCACCTTTGAATTGCCCTGATAGACAACGACGCGAACGGCTTTCCGTGAGATATCGGAGAAGTCGGTGAAGCGACGAGCAAGCAAAATCGCACCCATTCGACGAATCGAATATGTGGAGTCTGTCTTGTCGATCAGGCGTTCGGCTTGGAGGTAGTCGAGTACCGCGTTCTGGGTGGTAGGATATGGGCGCTGCAAAAGAGCAAAGTAGTTCTGCGTATCGAGAAGGTCAATCACTTCTTGCGGCGTCAGGCCAGTTCGAGCAGGTTCTTCCAACCAATCGGGTTGACCTTCGGCGAAGATCTTCCGCAAGCGATCCTCGCTCATCGGAACGAGTTCTTCACCCGACCGCATCAAGTAAGCGCCATCCAGATGGTAGGCAGTTCCGCGAGGACGGGAAGGGATATGAAAGACCACAACCCGACCATCGGGATGGATAACTTCCTCGACGTCTACTCGAAAACCGATCATCGTGAAGATTTTCTCGGCCATCTCAACAACGTTGTTAAACGCTGCTGAGCCAACCACCCGACGGGGCAGCTTGTCTGTGACACCGAGAAGCAGAATCCCACCTCCCTCGTTTGCCAGCGCGACGCAATACTTGAATAGCTTGGTATTGTCATACTGTGTCTTCGCTTCCTTGAACTCCAATCGCTGGTGTTCGGAGCGACTCTGAATCCACAGGTCAATTTGAGCTGGCGTTGTCGCCATGATCTGACTCCTGCTCATCACGCATCGGCAACTTCGAGCATCGGTGAATCTCCCGTGGTTCGGGATTGTATACCGATTCCAGGGAACCGATCTATCTCGATTGGCAAAGCCGTCAGTGAGAACAGCAATGGAACGAATTGCCGTTGTGCTTTCCGGTGTTCCCGCTGAACGGGGGGTGGAAGTCATTGCGATTCTCGGAGATGTCACCGGTCTGAACCTCGGACACATTGCCCGGTGTCTGGAACTGGGTGAACCGCTCGCGGAGTACAGGCTCTTTGGTAATGACCACGAAGAGGTTGCCGAAGAACTCCGACAACTCCTGTCGGTGGAATTGCCGACAGGGGCGACACTCCGGTTGCTTGAACTCCCGGACGATCCCACTGCTCCGATTCCGACCGAGTGTCCTGAGATCGAGCAAGAGGTGTTGCTGAATATGCTGGATGCTCGTGATGAAGACATGAGACGGCAACGGCAGACGTGGGACGAACACGGACACGCGTAGGAACCTGGAGTCGACGCCCATGACCGAAGCGCAATGGCTGGCGTGTCGAACGTCGCGGAAGATGCTCGCCTTCCTGCAAGGCCGGTTAAGCCAACGCAAGGCGCTGCTGATCGGCTGCGCGTGTTGTCGGCTGCACTGGTCGGAAATCACGCTCGCCGAGTACCGCAGCGCGACCGAGATTCTTGAGCGAATGGCCGACGGCGTCGCGAGCGAACAGGAGATCGCGGAAGGCCGGCGCGTCGCGAACTACGCGCTCGACATGCACACGGGAACGATTCGTGGGATTCCCCGCCGCTACAAGACACGAGCGGCGGGTTGCGGGGCGTGGGCCGTCCGCGAGATGTTCGGCCCGGACCATCTGGATGCGGAGTCTGTCGACTCTGCCCTTGCGCACTTGTGGTACATCGGAAAATCGCCGAGTGTCGGTGCTCGAAGGCACTCGCGGGTTGTCCGCGACATCTGCGGCAACCCATTCCGCCCGGTCGCGTTCGATCCGGAGTGGCTCACTTCGGATGTTCTTCTCCTCGCGCGCGGCATTTACGAGGAGCGGGCTTTTGACCGAATGCCAATTCTCGCCGATGCGCTCCAAGATGCCGGGTGCGATAACGACGACATCTTGAACCACCTTCGCGATGCGAAGCAGACTCACGTTCGCGGATGTTGGGCGGTCGATCTGGTCTTGGGGAAGGAGTGAATGGACTTCCGATTGCACAAAACTGATCTGTTTCGATTGTTCAAACTGACCCCGCGGTTGATCGAGTCAGCCGAGCAGACCCGCGCACACGAGGGCGACAAATGCAGGGAGTGCTTCCTCCCCTGAGACCAACGATCCATTGCTACTCGGGCTTGCGGTAGTGGTCCGCCAGCGGGTAGCGGGCCGCGTATACGCCGAAGGCCAGAGCCGCGAGGAAGGCGAAACCGGCAAAAAAGAACATCTGGAAGCTCATCACTCCCATCCCGGACTGCGCGATGGAGTGTTTCACTGTGTCGTTGAGAACTGCCTGATTGACCAGCAACACCCACAAGTTGCCGACCGTCACCGACAGACTCCAGAAGGCCATGATGGCTCCCTTCATCGGACCCGGAGCCTGGCTGTAAGCGAATTCGAGTCCGGTCGCCGAGACGAGCACCTCGCCGAAGGTGAGCAGTGCGTAAGGAAGAATCTGCCACGCAATCGACAACGGCTCTCCGGTGTCGAGCCACAACTGCATCACTCCGGCCACCACCCACGAGAGGCCAGAGAACGCGATCCCGGCGCACATTCGGCGCAAAGCGGTCGGTTCGATACCCGCCCGGCGAAGTCTGGGATACAAAACCAGATTGTTGAACGGAATCAGCAGCATGACGAGCAGCGGATTGAGAGCTTGCATCTGAGACGACACGAACCACTCGGGCTTCGTCATCCCCTCCGCCTGCAACACCCACGTCGACGCCTTTTGATCGAAGAGCGACCAGAACGGAGTCACCAGGGCGAACAACACCAGGATGCGAAGCACGCTGCGTGCTCCTTCCACGGCCTCGTCGGGGTGAACTGAGCGCGCCCGGTCGAGTTGCCACCAGGCACCCACGCCCGCAAAGCCGATCGCAATAACCAGCGCCAGACACCACGCCTGAGCAACTCCGAGCAGAGGCTTCTCATCCGTCAGCAGCATTCGACTCAGATCGACGAATCCCAACCCCACGCACACCAGAGCCACCAGACCGCCGAGCAGAGCGACCAGAAGACCGGGCCGACCCGAACCGTCCGGCCCAGGCGAGAGCAACGCGCTTCGGACGACCCGCATGAACGAGTCTGGGTGAGCGGGAGCTGGAGGCACATCGATGTAAAGTTTCCGCCCCAGCCAGAGAATCACCGTCGAGATGAACATCAGCACCCCAGGGATGCCGAACGCGACTGCTGGGCCGAAGTGCTTCAGAAAGATCGGCATCAACAGGGACGCGAAGAAGGAGCCGAAGTTGATGATCCAGTAGAAGGCGTCGAAGACGAGCTTGGCGAGCGACTTGTTCGACTGGTCGAATTGATCCCCCACGAACGCGGATACACACGGCTTGATCCCACCCGACCCCAGCGCGATGAGGAACAGCCCGAAGAAGAACCCGTTTTTGTCGTTCACGAACAAAGCCAGGCACGCCTGACCGACGCAGTAGACCAGACTGAGGTAAAGGATGGTTCGATACTTGCCCAGGAACCGGTCCGAGATCCACCCGCCGAGCAGTGGAAAGAAGTAGACGCCCAAAACGAAGGTGTGGAAGACTTCCTTCGCCGCCCCCTCGCGCTCCTCCTTGGACACCAGTTCCGATGCGCTGAAGAGCAGCGCCGAGGAGACGAGGAACTGCGTGAGGATGTTGCGCATCCCGTAGAACGAGAAACGCTCGCACCCTTCGTTCCCGATGATGTAGGCAATTTGTCTGGGCAACCGGGGACGAGGGGCATCCGGAGCCGTTTCTTCGGCCGATTGTGACACGTTGAATCCCGCGGTTGGAGCGGGTGTGGTAATGGATTCTGGCGTTGGGGGCGATTCACCCAGCCGGCTGACGCCGGTTCGACGGGGCGTTGTCGAACCGCCGGCGTTAGCCGGCTGGGTTGTCTTCAGTGCCAGAAACGGTTACTGCACCCAGTGGAGCTTGATGCCTTTCGAGGGAGCATAGCGAGGCGAGTAAAGTTGACCACTTGAGATTGTGGACGGTGACTCTATTCCCTCGCGAGGCTCTCGATAGTGAATTGCTCGCGCGCTGATCGCCAGGTTGCCGGGATTCCGTCCAGGCCAACGTAGAGGGACACAATGCCTCCAACGATGGCACAGTTGGTATCGCAGTCCCCATCACCGGAGACAGTGTCAAGAATCGCTTCGACGAAGTTACCCAGATGTCGCGTTGCCGACCAGAGCGCGAACGGCACGGTGTCAGGTGCTGTTACAAGAAAGCCGCTGCCGAGAACTTTGGCTGCACGCTCGGCGAATCGCTGCGCGAGGGCATCTTGATCGATGCGACCGAAGCGGTTGAGCACCTCCACGATTGCCAGAGCCGTCTCGGTGTCATCTGTCCGTCTCCAGGGTCGCGGAGGTAAGCGGTTCTGCTGGACGCGCGCCCTTGCCGCTTTGGGAGCAGAGGAGAACATCTCGCCGAAGGCGTCTCCGATGGCGAGACCCCCCAACGAAATCGAGGCACCAGACAGGCGGTTTTCGTGAGTCATGGGTAAGCCAGTTTCGCCGACCGGCGATTACTTGACCAGAACACACTCGCGGATCTGTAATACCGGATCGTGTTGAAGGGTTACTGTGTGTTGAAGACCCCCTCACCCGCCGCTTTTCGCGAAGCGAAGCGCTTCGCGTCAGTCGTAGCGGCGGGTGAGGGGGCTTTCTCACGTAACCAACTCCAAAACCAAACATGGTAACCCTGCAACGCGATTCGGTATAAGTTGCTGACCCGGCCTCCGTATTCTCCGCGCACGGTGATCGTTTGGCCTTTGTCCAGCCGCTCGATCTGGCCCTCTTCCTCCTCGTCCGCGTCGTCGAAGAAGCACTCGATCTTGAGCTTGGCGTTCTCGTCTCCAGCATGCAGGATAACGAAGGGAATGTCGTCCCGATCCTTGCCCACACGCTCCACGACGCCGGAAATCTCCAGGTACTTCCCCTTATACTTCCGATCAGCTTCAGTCGCCGATCAGAAAGTGACGTCACTGTAGGTTCGATTCATGATCGATCCCATCTACCTCGACTCCAACGCGACAACGCCCGTTGATCCGGCGATGTTGGATGCGATGTTGCCGTTTCTGCGCGAGCATTTCGGCAACCCGTCGAGCAATCACGCTTACGGCAAGGTCGCGCATGATGCCGTGGAAGTCGCACGCGGGCAGGTTGCGGCTCTCATTGGTGCCGAACCAGACGAGATCATCTTTACCGGTGGCGGATCGGAAGCGAGCAATCACGCCATCAAGGGAACGTGCCTCGCCAGAGCATCCGAGGGCGTTCACATCATCACCACCACCGTTGAACACCCCGCGACTCTCAAGCCCCTTGAGTTTCTTCGCAAGTTCGGCGCGCAGGTGACTATGCTGCCGGTGAACCGATACGGAATGGTCGATCCGCATGAGGTGAAGAAGGCCATCACATCGCGAACGCAGCTTGTGTCAGTCATGCACTCGAACAACGAGGTCGGCACGCTGATGCCGATTCGCGAAATTGCAGCGATCTGCCGCGAACGCGGAGCGCTGATTCACACCGATTGCGCGCAGTCGATTGGCAAGGTGAATGTGAACGTGAAGGAACTGGGAGTGGATTTCCTGAGCATTGCGGGGCACAAGCTTTATGCTCCGAAGGGTGTCGGGGCACTCTTCGTGCGTCGCGGGGGGAACCTGGAACCGCTCATCCACGGAGCGGGGCACGAAAAAGGCCGACGAGCCGGCACCGAGAACGTGCCGTACATCGTCGCTTTGGGGAAAGCATCTGAAATTGCAATGCGATCACTTCCAGCGGCAACGGAACGCCTCCGAACGCTCCGCGACCGACTTCACCACAAACTCCGAGCGGTACTCGGAGACAAACTCATTCTCAACGGCCACCCGGAAGAGCGATTACCGAACACACTCAACGTGAACTTCGTTGGGCACATCGGTGCGGAACTCTTGGCAAAGGTGCCGGGCGTTGCCGCGTCCACAGGGTCGGCGTGTCATGAGGGGAAAGTGAATCTGTCACAGGTGCTGGCTGCGATGGGAGTTCCGCCAGAGATCGGCCGCGGAGCTGTGAGACTGAGCGTCGGCCGATTCACGACAGAAGACGAGATCGACCGAGCCGCGGAGTTGTTGGTGCGCGCAAGCGAACGGCCGGCGTGAGCCGGCCGGGGAGAGACATACTTTTCGAGAACCACGTGTCCTGAATGACACACGTATGGATAAATGCACGGCGGCTCAGAAGCGAGCCGCACGCTGAACCGAGCGTTCGGCCGGGGCGTTGAGAAAGCCTCTGCCCCGGCCGCTCAATCTGTCTGCTCGCGAGCTAACCAACTACAGTGGGCTACTTACAGAGTGAGGTTAAGATCGACGTTCGCGCCGACGGGCGTGGTCACGTTGAGCTGAAGGTCCAGATGGATATCAGCGGTCACTAGACCCAGGACGTCGAGCGCCACGCTCGGGGTGGCGCGTTCTTCCAACTGCATGAACTGCAAGCACGCCTTCTCCGCCTTCTGCACCTTCTCCTGGTTCTCCTTACGCGGTTCCATGACAAGCCCTCTCAATGATGGGGCGAAATACTTGTCGTAACGAGAAGCGCTTCTCTCGAACTGAGAGCCTCTCTTGGACTGAGAGCCTCTCTCTGGGACTATATGTCGCAAAGGACGTACCAACCGGACGACAGCAGAGAGCGTGCCGGACATCGTCCGCTGGGGAAGTTTGCGAGATCGCAATGCACGACTCCCAGCCGCAACGACTGGCCAAGGAGTGGTCCGCCTTAGCGTCGGCTGATTCACGACAAAAGACGAGATCGACCGAGCCGCGGAGTTGTCGGCTTCAGCAAAGCAGTAATGGCCACAAAAAAGCACAAAGGGCACAAAAGAAGGCAGAGAGCAGAGGTCAGAAATCAGAAGCCAGAATGAGTGCTGCTCTCGGTTCTGACTTCTGATCTGTCTTCTGACCTCTGCTCTCTTCTTTTGTGCCCTTTGTGCTTTTTGTGGCCAATCCGTTTTTACTTCCGAACGAACTCGTATCCGCCGGCGGGGTAGTGACCGTAGGCGGTTGAGCTAACTCCGTTGCGGAAGCTCGACACGAATTGCGGAGGCGATTGTACAACTCGCACACGAATCGTGATCGTCTCGCCCGGCTTCGCCAGACCCGCGTGAACCACCGCCGCCGAGAGGTTCGAGTCGAGCGTGTAGATGTCGGTTCCCCACACGCTCGCGTTAACGCCCGGCGCGGGCGTGAAGGCGGTCACGGTGAATGCCAATTCTTTGCCGAACTGCTGCTGGTACGCGGAGAGGTTCCCCGGTGCTTGCGGTGCGGCAGCGATAGCTTCAGCCGCAACGCCCGCGTTTGTGCGCAGCATTCGGATGTCGGCGAGCTTCAGTTGCTGATCGCCGAACTGAAAGGTGCTCACTCGCAGCACTTCAGCCGTCAGCCGACCGGTAATCTTCGAGTCGTCCGTTTGCACCACGTCGAACTCGCTGGCTTGCAGGTGGGCCGCGGGCACCTTGCTCTGGATGTACTTCACGATCTCATCGGCTCGGCGAACCACTTCCGGGTCATCGAACTTGAGCGCCTTGACCACGAACGGGTAAGCTCGTTCGCGATACTCCTTCAGTTCGGCGGTCGCGGCTTCTCGAATCTTGAAATCCGAGTGACCGAGTTTGGAAATCGCAACGACCACCTTCTCGGCCACATCGGCCGGCACGCGGGCGGCAAAGTCAATTCGGCGGATGTCGCTCACCGCGACATGAAGGATGCCGTATTTGGTGACGAGTTCCAGCTTCTCGTCGAGAACCTTTAACTTCATCGTACTGTCGTCGATGAACTTCACTTCGACATCGACTCCAGTCCGCTTGGTTGATTCTGGCGGTTGCGGAGGTTGCGGACCGGCACCCGGAACAGCATGACTGATCGGTGCAAGGAGAAGCGCAACGGATAACGTGATGGGGCTGAGGCGGACGAGCTTGCGCGTGATGGGCATCTGGGTGCCCTCCAAGGACTGGGATCCGTCCGGTAAAGGAAGTGACCGCCTTCCTAGCGGTGGGAGAGGTCTACTGGTACACTTATCCGATTCTGCACTGTGCGTGCTAGGCCAGTTTGAGCCGTCGAGGGGTTCGGCGATCTCTCTGTCTCAAGCATGGGCGCAAAACGTCTGATGTCAAACTCGGTAAGATGCTTTTCAAAGATTGAATGCATAGCGCAAACCGATTTCGGACACTCAAAATTCC